>CABUBZ010000069.1 GCA_902489945.1 uncultured Collinsella sp. | reverse complement strand
GCATCCCGCCGTTCAACCTCAACCTTCAAGTTGACCTTGAGGCGATTTTTGCGTCCCTTTACATGCCGTTCACATCGCCCCCAAACTCCCCCACCCAAGGCACGTGCGGCCCACCACCGCGATGCCAAGTGGCGAAAAATGGGACGGGCCCCAGATTGCCCATGCGCGCGCAAAAGCACGCCGCGACAATCTGGGGCCCGTCCCCAAATACCTATAAATATGCAGGCCAGCGATATGTTAACGATGCGCCAGCGGGTGCGCTGCCAGATAGACCTCGGTCAGTTGCGTACGATCGACATGCGTGTAGACCTGCGTGGTCGATATATCGGCATGTCCCAAGATCTCCTGTAGCACACGGAGGTCTGCGCCGCCCGCAAGCATATGGGTGGCAAAGGAGTGACGCAGCGTATGGGGATGGAGTCCCACCAGCCCCACCTGGCGCCCGTAGCGCTCACAGATGGCATGGACGCCCTGGCGCGACAGACGGCGGCCGTTCTTATTTAAAAAGACCGCCGAGGTCTCGGTTCCGCGGGCATGGGCCGCCAAGCGAGAGCGCCCCTCAGTTACATAGAGCGTCAGAGCTCGCGCTGCGCTTCCCACCAGCGGGGACAGGCGTTCCTTTGAGCCCTTACCGCGAACGAGTACAAAGCCATCGTCGATATGGATATCGCCCACATCAAGCCCCACCAACTCGCTCACACGCAAACCGCATCCGTAGAGCACTTCCAAGATGGCATGGTCGCGCAAGCCCATCTCGCCCTCGGGGAAGTCTTGATCGAGCAGCGCCGAGACATCCTCCACCGATAGATACTCCGGCAAACGCTCGGCCTTTTTAGGCAGGCGCAACGCCGCCGTTGGATTTTGGGCCACAGCCCCATCGCGCACCAAAAAGGCATGCAGGCCCTTCACGGCCGCAAGCGCACGCTCCACCGAGGCATCGGAATAGCCCCCATCGCGACGGTCGGCGACAAAGCCCTCCACGACCTGACGAGTCACCTCTTCAAAAGACACAATACCCGCCCGCTCCAGATAGGCGCAGTACGTCGTCAGGTCACGACGATAGGCCGCAATCGTGTTGCGCGCCAAACCCCGCTCGACCGCGAGGTAATCGAGATACTCCCCCGCCGCCACGGCGAGCGACGAGGGAGTAGCTTCGGTATGTTCCTTATTCGCCGGCACCCTTAGTCCGTAGCGAGGTTCATGGGCGTCACCTGCAGACGGTCGACACCCTCGTGCTGGCCGATCGAAGCGCGCACGAACTCGCGGAACAGCGGCTGCGGGTTGGTCGGGCGGCTCTTGAACTCGGGATGAGCCTGGGTTGCCACATACCACGGATGCACGTCGCGCGGCAGCTCGACCATCTCGACCAGGCGCTCGTCGGGCGACAGACCCGAGATAACCAAGCCGGCGTCCTCGAGCTGGTCACGGAAAGCGTTGTTGAACTCAAAGCGGTGACGGTGACGCTCGTAGACGAGTTCCTCGCCATATGCCTCGCGAGCAAGGGTATCGGCGGCGAGCTTGCACGGATAGGCGCCCAGGCGCATGGTGCCGCCCTTCTCGGTCACGTCCTCCTGCGAGCTCATCAGATCGATGACGCTATACGGACCGTCCGGATCAAACTCGGAGGAGCTGGCACCGGCAAGGCCAACGACATTGCGGGCGAACTCGCACACGGCGACCTGCATACCCAGGCAAATGCCCAGATACGGAATCTTGTGCTCACGGGCAAACTCGGCAGCAAGAATCTTGCCCTCCAGGGCGCGCTTGCCAAAGCCGCCGGGGACCAGGATGCCCGAGGCGTCGCCCAGAACCTCGGAGACATTCTGCTCGTCAAGGCTCTCGCCGTCGACCAGCTGGACGTCCACATGGCGATCGTAGAAGACGCCCGCATGGTGCAGGGCCTCGATAACCGACAGGTACGCATCAGGCAGCTGCGTGTACTTACCCACGACGGCGATCTTCACCTTGTCGGCGTGATGGTTGGCGTGATTCTGTTTGCGCAGGAACTCGTTCCACTCGCTCATGTCGCGCTCACGCGGATCCAGACCCAGGCGCTCGCAAATGCGCAGGTCAAAGTCCTGCTCGGCAAGCAGCTGCGGAACATCGTAAATGCTCGCGCAGTCCTCGTTGGTAAAGACGCAATCGGTGTCGACGTCGCAGAAGCTTGCGATCTTTCCGCGGATAGCGTCATCGATATGGTGGTCGGAGCGCAGCACGATGATATCGGGCTGGATGCCAAAGCTGCGGAGCTCCTTGACGGAATGCTGCGTGGGCTTGGTCTTGACCTCGTGGGCGGCGGCGATATAGGGAACGAGCGACACGTGAATGTAGCAGACGTTCTCGGGGCCGGCCTCCTTGCGGTACTGGCGGATGGCCTCGACAAACGGCTGCGACTCGATGTCGCCGATCGTGCCGCCCAGCTCGGTGATGACTACATCGGAGCCGGTCTGCTCCTCGATGCGGCGGAACTTGTCCTTAATGGCATTGGTGACGTGGGGAATCACCTGCACGGTACCGCCCAGAAAGTCGCCGCGACGCTCGCGGGCGATTAGGCTTTTGTAGATGGCACCGGTCGTAAAGTTGGAATCGCGGGTCAGGTTCTCATCAATAAAGCGCTCGTAATGACCCAGGTCCAGGTCGGACTCGTAACCATCCTCGGTAACGAAGACCTCACCATGCTGGAAGGGGCTCATGGTACCGGGGTCGACGTTCAGATACGGGTCGGCTTTCTGCATCGTTACTTTGTAGCCACGCGACTTGAGCAGACGGCCCAGCGAGGCCGCGGTGATACCCTTGCCCAGGGACGAAACCACGCCACCGGTTACGAACACATGCTTGGTCATATTGAGTTACCTGCGCTTCCCGTAGAAGTTGTTTATCCACATCTTACGGGTCTTCATTGTAATACTCGCACCGCGGACCGTTCGCAATTTTTCTCGCGTGCGATTGCATTTCTCAATCTTGAAACAAAACGCCGCCCGGTTTCCCAGGCGGCGTCGTTATGGCAAGGGTTACATGCTGCTATCGATCAGCAACCTCGTCTTCGAGCATTTCTTGAACGAGCATGCCGGTACGGACGCCCTCAAGATACCACTCGCCACGTTCGGTGAGACAAATGCCATTTGCAAGCTGACCGCCGTCGTCGCTATAACGCGAGACGACAACAATCATGCCTTCGGAATCCAAGCGATCGATTGCGGCGCGGGCACGATACGGCGAAACCCCCACGCGCTCGGCAAGCGTTTTGCGCGAGAAACCATACGGCCCGCCATTGTCTTCGGTTTGCTGGTCGATCTCCATCAACACCAGTACCTCGACACGCTTCATATCGTTGACACTCGCACGACCCTTGCCCGCCATAGCAGCCTCCTCAAACCGAGCACGAGCATCTAACGCGCCGTGCGCGACCGACACACCTCACGATGGCAGGTAATATCCATCATGCGGCATCCCGCTAAGGATGAAACAGTTACGGTTATTGTATACCGCTCTAATTGTTTCTAGGCAGGTAAACGGCTATTTTTCGCCGAAATAGGCGCTTTATTGATCAAAAAGCCGTACCGAGCGCTAACCCGATACGGCCAAAATGCAATGCAATTACCGCGGTGCTTCAAACTTAGCGATGGAAGAAACCGCGGCGCTCAAACTTGGGCTCGCAGCACACGTTGATACCCAGTTTGCGCAGTACCGTCTCGTCCGTCGGCGAGATGATCACGCTAAAGAAGGCATCGCAACCGCGCAGCTGCTCCAGGCCCGAAAGGACGCGAGCGGCCGTCTCACTCGTGGCCGAGGTGATCGACAGCGCCATAAGCGTCTCGTCGGTGTGGAGGCGTGGGTTTTTGCTGCCCAGGAAATGCGTCTTGAGCTTGCTGATGGGCTCGATCGCCTCATCGCTAATGACCTCGAGCTCAAGGTCGACGCCCGAGACATGCTTGAGGGCGTTCATAATGAGCGAACTTGCGGCGCCCAGGCGCGTGGAGGTCTTACCGGTCACCACGGAGCCATCGGGCATGACCATGGCACCCACGGGACCACCCGTCAGCTGCTCCCTGGTGAGGGCCGCCGAGCGCGCCGGTGAGTAGTTCTTATCGATGCCGGCTTTCTTCATAATAATCTTGAGACGGTCGACTTGCTCATCGCCCACGCCGGTACGGCGCACATTTTCGACCGCGGTAAAGTAGCGGCGGACGATCTCCATCTTGGAAGCATCGCGGCAGGCATCGTCATCGGTGATGGCAAAGCCGACCATATTGACGCCCATGTCCGTAGGGCTCTGGTAGGGGCTCTTGCCCAGGATCCTTTCCATCAGGGCACGGACTACCGGGAAGGCCTCGACGTCGCGGTTGTAGTTGACCGTGGTCTTGTTGTAGGCCTCAAGGTGGAAGGAGTCGATGATGTTGGCGTCATCGAGGTCTGCCGTGGCGGCCTCGTAGGCAATGTTGACCGGATGCGTAAGGGGCAGATTCCAAACCGGGAAGGTCTCGAATTTGGCATAGCCGGCGGCCGTGCCATGCTTGTGCTCGTGATAGAGCTGAGACAGGCAGGTGGCAAGCTTGCCCGAGCCAGGACCGGGGGCAGTGACCACGACGAGCGGTCGGGTGGTCTCAACAAACTCGTTCTTGCCGTAGCCATCGTCGGACACGATCAGATCGACATCGTGCGGGTAGCCCTCGATGGGATAGTGCAGCTTGGCAGGAATGCCGAGCGCATTCAGACGATTGCGGAAGACGTCGGCAGCGGGCTGACCGGCGTACTGGGTGATGACCACGGCCGCGACAGCAAAACCGTTGCCGCGGAACAGGTCGACCAGGCGCAAAACGTCCTCGTCATAGGTAATGCCCAGGTCACCGCGAGCCTTGTTCTTCTCGATGTGGTTCGCGTTAATGGCGATGATGACCTCGACGTCGTCGGCTATGCTCTTGAGCATGCGGAACTTGCTGTCCGGTTCAAAACCCGGCAGCACGCGGCTCGCATGATAGTCATCGAACAGCTTACCGCCAAACTCCAAATAGAGCTTGCCACCAAACTGCGAGATGCGCTCCTTAATGTGAGCAGCCTGCAGCTCGATATACTTCGCGTTGTCGAAACCCTGGCGCATATATGGCTCCCGTCCCGTTTCCATTTAATGTTCTAGGCGATTATAACGGAGCCCACCCTCCCCGATACCCAGACCATCAACAGGCACCAACCAAACACGCCATCGATAAGTTGCGGTGAAATAGCTCCTGTTTAACCCCTAAGGACACACAAACGGGAACTATTCCACCTCAACTCCCCTTTGGTGCAAACAAACTTGACCCCTTTGCACCAAGAATGGCAACGCCGCAGGTAGAGCATAAGTCAGCGAGCGCCCGCCAGAGCGAGCAAGGTGCCTTGAAAGAGGAGGGCATTGACCTTCTGGTCATGCCCGACGATTGAAAGGCAGATTGCCGCTCTGGCGGGCGCGCAGCGTCGAGCGGTTCCGGCGTTTGGCAAAACGCCGGAACACAAGAGCGCCCCCTCCCGCGCACGGAACGGAAGGGGGCTAAAGGTAGGATTCTACCGGTGGGTTTACCCCACCGGACAGACGATGACCAGGTGATCCTCTACAGGATCGTCAAGGTTTCCGTGGGGTACCCATTGGGTACTTAGAGCAGCACGCAGGCGACGGTCAGGATGACGGCGCAGACGACGGAGAGAGCGACGATGAGCTTAAGGGCAAACTTGAGCCAGGTCGTCCACTCGATCTTGGCCAGGGCGAGACCGCCCATGATGGCGCCGGAGGTCGGGGTGAACAGGTTCACGACACCGATGGCGGCGGAGAAGATCATGACCATGACCTCGGGCGAGAAGCCGAGCTTAACAGCCAGCGGTCCCATGATGGGCATGGAGACGGTGGCCATACCGGAGGTCGAGGGGATCAGGAAGGACAGGCCGAAGTAGACCAGGAAGCTCATGGGAGCGAAGATCACGCCGGACAGGCCAGCCAGGGCATTGGCGGCAGCGTCGAGGACGAAGACATCGAGGCCGGTGTTAGCCATGAGGACGGAGATACCACGGGCGAGGGCGATGACGAGAACAACGGACATCATGTCGGCAGCGCCGGTGATGAAGGTGTTAACGATCTGCTTCTCGGACAGGCCACCGATGATACCGATCAGGACGGCCATGAGGAAGAACCAGGTGGAAGCCTCGTCGAAGTACCACTGGCCAATGGGCAGGCCGGTGATCAGGGCAGACCAGCCCTGGACGACGGCGTTACCGTCGGCGTCGTAGACAGCGCCAGCGTCGAAGAAGTTGGCGACGCCCTCGTTGAGGTCGGCCAGCGGAATGAAGCCGACGATCATGACGACAAAGGTAAAGGCAAAGGCGATCAGAACACCCTTCTGACGACCGGTGAGCTTGACCTCCTTGTGGACCTCGGAAGCAGCCTTGCCGTGAGCCTCTTCGGCGTCCTTGAGCTCCTGCATCGACAGGATGGTGGAACCCTTGTCAGCCTTGACCTTCTTGGCGTAGCTCATCACGAAGAAGATGGACATAGCGGTAGTGACAATCCACAGGACGGCACCGAGGCCGATGATGATGGACTGGTTGACCTCAATGCCAACGCCGGTCAGAGCGTCAACGGCAGCGCCGACGGCGAACGGGTTAACCGTGGAGCCCAGGCAGCCGCAGCCAGCGCCGAGCAGGACGGTAGCGGCACCGACCATGGGGTCGAAGCCAGCAGCCATCATGGTAGCGGCGAGCAGGGCGTAGAAGGGAACGGTCTCCTCGCACATACCATAGGTGGTACCACCGAGGGAGAAGATGAGCATCAGCACGGGAATGAGCATAATCTCGTTGCCCTTAAGCTTCTGCACCAGAACGGCGATGCCGTTGTCCAGAGCGCCGGTCTCGGTCATCATGCCGAGGAAGCCGCCCAGGATCATAACGAAGAGGCAGACGGGCAGAGCGTCAGCGAAGCCCTTAATCGGGGCGGTGCAGAAATCGCTCAGACGGGCGGCAGTAACCGCGCCGCCGGACGTGCCGGAGACGATAACGGTAATCACTGCGACAATTGCCAGCAGAGCAAGAAGAATGGTGAACGATGAAGGCATACCGCGCTTTTTCTTAGCGGTCTCAGTCATAGTTCTCATCCCCCCTTCATAAATCATTTACTGATCTCGCCAGAAGCGGCTCTTCCGTGCCGTGCCTGCCGCTTGATGCGAGATTATTACCAGATAAAACCGCTCGGGGTGTGCAGCAATACACCCCGAGCGAGATGCTAGATGCTCTTACTTGAGCGTGGCGTACATGACAGCCTTGATGGTGTGCATGCGGTTCTCGGCCTCGTCGAAGACCTTGGAAGCGGGGCTCTCGAAGACCTCGTCGGTGACCTCCTGCTCGGTGATGCCGAACTGCTCGCACTTCTCGGCGCCAATGGTGGTGTTGGTGTCGTGGAAGCTGGGCAGGCAGTGCAGGAAGATGGCACCCGGGTTGGCCATAGCCATGACCTCGGAGGTGACACGATACGGGGTGAGCTGAGCGATGCGCTCGGCCCAGACCTCGTCGGGCTCGCCCATGGAGACCCACACGTCGGTGTAGATAACGTCGGCACCGGTGACGCCGTCCTTGACGTCGGTGGTCAGCTTGATGGTGCAGCCGTTAGCCTCGGCGATGGGCTTGCAGGCCTCGATGACGTCGTCAGCGGGCATGCACTCCTCGGGGCCGCAGGCCACGAAGTTCATGCCGAGCTTGGAGCAGACGACCATGAGGGAGCGAGCGACATTGTTCTTGCAGTCGCCCATGAAGACGAGGGTCTTGCCCTTGATGTCGTAGTTGAAGTTCTCCTGGACGGTCAGGATGTCGGCGAGCATCTGGGTGGGGTGCCACTCGGTGGTCAGGCCGTTCCACACGGGCACGCCGGACTTAGCAGCGAGCTCCTCGACGTCGTCCTGGGCAAAGCCACGGAACTCGATGCCGTCATACATGCGGCCGAGAACGCGGGCAGTGTCCTCGATGGACTCCTTCTTGCCCATCTGCGACGAACCCGGATCGAGGTAGGTGACGCCCATGCCCAGATCCATGCCGCCGACCTCGAAGGCGCAGCGGGTACGAGTAGAGGTCTTCTGGAAGAGCAGAACGATGTTCTTGCCCTCGAGATAGCGGTGCGGAACGCCAGCGCGCTTCATATCCTTGAAGTTCTTGGAGAGCTTGAGCAGGTACTCGATCTCCTCGGTGGTGAGGTCGAGAAGCTTGAGGAAGCTACGGCCGGAAAGGTTAACACCCATGGTTTGATTCCTTTCGAAGAAATGAATTACGTAAGTATTAGTGGTGCCCGTTTAACGGGCGAAGCCGGTGCGGTTGTAGGGGGACCGCACCGGAAACGGAAAGACTTAGAGGTCCTCGCGCCAGAAGGGCATGCTCATGCAGCGCGGGCCGCCGCGGCCGCGGGAGAGCTCGGCGGAGGGCACGACGAGAAGGTCCAGGCCCTCCTTGTACAGCACGTCGTTGGTGACGGTGTTGCGGGCGTAGACGCAGATCTTGCCGGGCTCGACGCACAGGGTGTTGGAGCCGTCGTTCCACTGCTCGCGGGAGGCCGCGATCGGGTCGCCGCCGCCGCAGGGGATCAGCTTGACCTGGTCGACGCCGGTGGCGTCCTCCAGGACGTGCTCGAGGGTGTCCTCGATCAGGCGGATGTTCACGTCGCCCGGGTTCTTGCCGGCGGTCAGCTCGTAGACGCGCAGGGTGCCCATGATGGCGGGGTGGATCGTGAACTTATCGACGTCGATCTGGGTGAAGACCGTGTCGAGGTGCATGAAGGCGCGCGAGACCGGGATGTCGAAGGCCAGGATGCGCTCGACCTTGGAGTCGGAGTTCCAGAAGATGTTCTGGGCCATGACGTCGATCGCGGCGGCCTGGGTGCGCTGGGAGATGCCGACGGCGAGGGTCTTCTCGTTGATGTTCAGCACGTCGCCGCCCTCGGTGTGGAACTGGCAGTCGCGGCGGAAGTACAGCGAGACGTCCTTGTAGTCGGGGTGGTACTTGAAGACGTACTTGCCGTACAGGGTCTCGCGGTTGCGGGTGACCGAGTACATGCGGTTGAGGTTGACGCCCTCGCCGACGACCGCGAACGGGTCGCGGGTGAAGTAGAGGTTGGGCATCGGGTCGATGATCAGGTCGGACTCGGACTCGGAGTTGACCAGGGAGTCGAGGGTCGTGGACGCCGTGAGGGGCATGTCGATCTCGGACTTGGTCATGCCGGCCATGGTCTTCTTGACGAACTCGAGGTTGTCCTCGATGGAGTCCAGCTTCTCGCGGACGATCTGCGGCATGTGCTGGCCGCGGATGCCTGCCTCGGCGATGTACTGGTCGGTGAACTCGGCGCGGGCGCCGGGGACCTGGTCGAACACCTCCGCGACGAGGTTCTCGAGGTAGAGGACCTCCACGCCCTGGTCCCTCAGGATCTGGGCGAAGGTGTCGTGCTCCTGCTGCGCGACCTCCAGGAACGGGACGTCGTCGAACAGGAGTCGCTCGAGCTCGTCGGGCGGCAGGTTGAGGAGCTCGTCGCCGGGACGGTGCAGGCAGACCTTCCTGAGCTTGCCGATCTCGGAAGGCACGTGCAGACCTTTCGTCATGGCCTCCTACCTTTCTTTCGGGCC
>CABUBZ010000068.1 GCA_902489945.1 uncultured Collinsella sp. | reverse complement strand
CCCCTGCCCGTTAGCCCCAGAATCTTTCCGCAGGACAGAAGGAGGCCCCGCCGCACGTAGTGCGCAGCGGGGCCTCCGACATGTCCGAGGACGATTGTGGGGCTAACGGGCAGGGGCCCGCCGAACCAAGTTAGGCAGCCGGGCAGATCTTCTTGAAGAGCTCGATGACGTCGTCGAGCGTTGCCTCGCGCGGGTTACCCGGGAAGCAGGCGTCGGCCATGGCGTCCTTGGCCAGGACCTCGATCTCGTCAGCCTTCATGGCCTCACAGACGTGCGGGATGTTCACGTCGGCGGAAAGCTGCTTGACGGCGGCGATGGCGGCATCGGCGGCCTCGGCGGCGCTCATGCCCGTGGTGTCAACGCCCATGGCGACGGCAACCTTGGCCAGGCGCTCAGCGCAAACCGGCTTGTTGAACTCCATGGCGATCGGCAGCAGCATGGCGCAAGCGACGCCGTGCGGGGTGTCGTAGTGAGCGGACAGGGTGTGAGCCATGGCGTGGTCGATGCCCAGGCCAACATTGGAGAAGCCCATGCCGGCGACATACTGGCCAAGAGCCATGCCCTCGCGGCCGGAGCCGGGCTGACCGGACTTGGCCTCGGCGACGGAGTCACGCAGGTTCTCGCTGATCAGCTTAATAGCCTCAAAGTGGAACATGTCGGAGAGCTCCCAAGCACCCTTGGTGGTGTAGCCCTCGATGGCGTGGGTCAGAGCGTCCATACCAGTGGAAGCGGTCAGGCCGGCGGGCATGGAAGCCATCATGTCAGGATCGACGACGGCGACCTCGGGGGCGTCGTTGGTGTCGACGCACACGAACTTGCGGACCTTCTCGGGGTCGGTGATGACGTAGTTGATGGTCACCTCAGCAGCAGTACCGGCGGTCGTCGGCACGGCGATGGTGAACACGGCGTGGTTCTTAGTGGGAGCAACGCCCTCGAGGCTGCGGACATCGGCGAACTCAGGGTTGTTGATGATGATACCGATGGCCTTAGCGGTGTCCATGGAGGAACCGCCACCGATGGTCACGATAGCGTCAGCCTCGGCGGCCTTAAAGGCCTCGACGCCGTCCTTGACGTTCTGAATCGTGGGGTTGGGCTTGATCTCGGAGTAGAGGCTCCAAGCGATGCCGGCGGCGTCGAGCTCGTCGGTCACCTTAGCGGTAACGCCAAACTTGACCAGATCGGGGTCGGAACAGACGAAGATCTTCTTGTAGCCGCGACGCTGGAGCTCGCCGGGGATCTCCTTGATGGCGCCGGAACCATGATAAGAGATGGTATTGAGAACGAAACGATTAGCCATTGATAGCCTCCCATCGTGTGCGAGGCACCCATTACGCCCCGCGCTATAAGTCCCATCCTAACGCTTTTGAAACAAAAAACGCGTGAGAACGTCAAAGGTGTTAAAGCGTTTCAAAAGAATAACGGAGCCCTAGTCCTTCCCTCCCGACAGCAGCGGAGGCTAGATTATAGGAGCATCGCCCAAAGAATACGAGCAACTCAGTCTATAAATTGTTTCTGTTTTAGCAATATATGTTTGACAATACGTTTATAAAAAGATATTTTGTAATGAATAACATGCATGCAGCAAATAACGTCATTCATTTTGTTAGAAATTGCCCATGCGGTTATTGCAGCTGCATCTACTGCAACGTACAGCGTAATTCTCCGCACGAAGCGGAAGACGGTTCCAATTCGATTGAGGCGATGACACATGGTGGCTAGTGGTCCTAAATCGAGCAAGACGGCTACAAACGAATATCAAATCTCAATTGAAGGTAACCCTTATCCGCATACTCTGGCTCTCATCAACCCAGCGGGAGACAACCTCAACATCAAAAAACATGGGTTCACGGGTCCACTAGGACAGCTATTGAGTCTTAAATATACCGTTTATGACGATGCAAATGAAAAACTCTTCACTGTCGTCGACGGCGGTTTTAGCAACATGCCCAGGGTTGCGCTCATCATCGAACACAAGGAAGTTGCGGTGTTCGATTATGGCCTAAACAGACTTGAGATGAAGTGCGTAACGAACATACCGAATTACGCAATAATAGGTAACTTCCTATTTGGAGATTACGATATATTCAGCCAACAGGAAGTGAAGCTATCTTCAGTTATCGTCCTTCAATGTGATAAACAATCGTGCTTTAGCGTACAGGTTTTGGATAAAGCCGAATTAGCCGCCGCAATTGGAATACCTACAGCCATTGCCCTTCTTAGGGCTCGGATTGAAGAGCATCTCGAATAAATCGCAAAAAGCAGTTCGTAACAACATTCAGGAGCTAGATAGTTTTTCTGGCTCCTGGAACTGTATTACATAGTCTGCAAATTGTTCGAAACCATGTCCATGATCCGCAATGATGACGATTCGCTCTTTCATCTCCTGTGCAACCACCACCTTCAAAAAGGATATCGAAGCATTATCTAAATTGTTGCAAGGCTCATCCAGACTAATAATAATAGAATAGCTGCTCAGAAAGGCTCTACAAAGCAATAAAGACGACAGTTCTCTGCCTTGATTATCAACTTGAGTACTGTCGTCTTATTTTGAATAAAAAGCTCTGGCATATGTCCATCCCCTCAACTAATAAGTACAGCTAGAAAGATGACATTTTTATTCTATAGCCTCAAGTAACACGCTTTGCTGACGTCAAATCTTGTCATTACAAACATTCACCTTAGCGCTTAAGACTCCAAAAAAGGGGCGACTGAGATGGCCGTCCCCTCCACATTATCGATCAGTGCGGCAAAGGGACAGCCCCTTTGCCGCATTCGGTTACTTTCGGCAGCCCTCTTTCCAAGCCTCGGCCGCAACCTTCCAGCGTAAGCGCAAGTCGCGCTCGCGGTCGATGAACATGATGGCAAACGCGACAAATAGCAGCAAGCTCGCCACGACGATGGCGTGCAGGCCCATGCGCTCAATACACCAGTTGCCCAACACGGCGCCAAACACAAAGGTAAAGATCACGCCAAAGTACAGCAGGCCGTTTTCCAAAAAGCCGCGCCTGTGGGTGATGATGTAATCGTCCACGTTTTGCAGCGCGTTGCGCAAGTTGCCGATGCACATGGTCGTAGCGATGCCGTGACCGTGGATCTTGCGGAAGCTCTCGACCTGCATGCCGCAGGCAAACGAGGTGAGGCAGTTGGCGAGCAGGTTGAAATTGCCGCCCGGGATAAAGCTCACGCCCAGTAAGATGACGGCTTCAAAGAACACCGTCACCTGACGCCAGTGGATCACGCTGCCAAACCGCTCGTGTACCAGATCGGCAAGCATAATACCCACGGCAAACGACACCACAGGGAAGAAGTAGCGCTCCGCAAGTGCCCAGTTGCCCTCCGAGATGCTCACGCCCACGAGCAGGATGTTGCCTGTCTGCGCGTTGGCGAAAACATGGTCGCGCCCAATGTACGAATACACGTCCATAAAGCCACCGGCGAGCGCCAAGATGATGCCCAGCTCAATAGACTCCGATATCTGTTTGGCACGCTGCATCGTCGTGCATCCTCCTTGTTGACGACTCTCTCGTGCGTTGGCGGAAACATAGCCGCCGTTCATACTGTAACCCATTGACAACATGGCGTGCGCGCGAGACGGGTTCTCCAACGCGCAGATACACAGTCTGGAAACAAACGACTGGCTCAGCGACGCTCTCACTCACCAGCTCATGTACTCCACCAGTCTTTTTAGCGCCGTCCCAAAAAGACTGGTTACAATTACGTGCAGCATACAGACACCGGGAGGGATCGTGGCAAAAAAGCCTCAGCACGCTCAGAACAGCCAACGCGAACAGCAGGGCAAACAGGGCCAGCAGCAAAAGCGCGGCGGCAAGGCGCAGGCCACGGTCGCCCGCGCCAAGCATTCCCAAGCGACGCCTGCCCGCCCCTGGCGCCCGGGCCGCGATAAGTTCCTCCCCGTCAGCCGCGCCGATATGGATGCGCGCGGCTGGGACCAGTGCGACTTCGTCTACATCTGCGGCGACGCCTACGTGGACCATCCCAGCTTTGGCATGGCCATCATTAGCCGCGTCCTCGACGCGCACGGCTACAAGGTGGGCATCATCTGCCAACCCGACTGGACCGACCCCGCCAGCATCACTGTGCTCGGTGAGCCGCGCCTGGGCTTTCTCGTCAGTGCCGGCAACATGGACTCCATGGTCAACCACTATTCGGTAACCAAGCACCGCCGCCACACCGACGCCTATACCCCCGGTGGCGAGGAGGGGCGCCGTCCCAACCGAGCCGTCACGGTCTATGGCAACCTCATCCGCCAGACGTTCAAGGACGCTCCCATCATCATCGGCGGCATCGAGGCGAGCCTGCGCCGTCTGGCCCACTACGATTACTGGCAGGACAAGCTCAAGCGCTCGGTACTGCTCGACTCGGGCGCCGACATCCTCATCTACGGCATGGGCGAGCACGCGATCGTCGAGATCGCCGACGCGCTCGACGCGGGACTGCCCGTGGACCAGATCACCTATATCAATGGCACTGTCTACCGCACGGGTTCGCTCGACGAGGTCTACGACTACGACCTGCTGCCCAGCTGGGACGACCTTGCCGCCGACAAGCTCAACTACGCCCGCAGCTTTAACGTGCAGCAGCAGAATATGGACCCCATCACCGGGCATCGCCTGGTAGAGCCATATCCCAACAGCGTGTACGTGGTGCAGAACCCGCCGTCGGCAACACTCACCACCGACGAGATGGACGAGGTTGCCGAACTCCCCTACGCACGCGATTGGCATCCCGACTACGACGCGGCAGGCGGCGTGCCGGCCTTTGCTGAGATCAAGTTTTCCATTAGCTCCAACCGCGGCTGTTTTGGCGAGTGCTCGTTTTGCGCGCTCACCTTCCACCAGGGCCGCGTGTTGCAGATGCGCAGCCACGACTCGATCATGCGCGAGGCCGAGCTGCTCACGCGCGATCCCGAGTTTAAGGGCTACATCAACGACGTGGGTGGACCGACGGCCAACTTTAGCCGCCCCGCCTGCGACAAGCAGCTCAAGCACGGTGTGTGCAAGAACAAGCGCTGTCTGTGGCCGAGCGTATGCAAGAACATGGTGGTCGACGAAAGCGGCTACACGCAGCTGTTGCGCGACCTGCGCCAGCTGCCGGGCGTCAAGAAGGTCTTCGTGCGCAGCGGCATCCGTTTTGACTACACCATGGCCGATGCCTCGGACGAGTTTTTACGCGAGCTGCTGGAACACCATGTCTCGGGCCAGCTGCGCGTAGCGCCCGAGCACGTGAGCGACGCGGTACTGTCCGTGATGGGCAAGCCGAGCCGAGCTGTCTACGACGCATTCTGCCGTAAATTTGAACGCTTGAACCGCGAGTACGGACTCAAGCAGTACGTGGTGCCGTATCTGATCTCGAGCCACCCCGGCTCGACGATGAAGGAAGCCGTGGACCTTGCCGAAGCCGTGCGCGACATGGGCTACATGCCCGAGCAGGTGCAGGACTTCTACCCCACGCCGTCCACCATGTCGACCTGCATGTACTACACTGGCGTGGATCCGCGCACCATGCAGCCGATCTACGTGGCGCGCGACCCACACGAAAAGGCCATGCAGCGTGCGCTCATCCAATACCGCAAGCCCGAGAACTACAAGCTTGTGCGCGAGGCGCTGGAAAAGGCCGGACGTCGTGACCTGATCGGCTACACCAAACACTGTCTAATCCGCCCCGTGCCGCCGCGCCCGGGCGAGACGTCTGCTGGCGGTGGGCATGGCACCGGCAAGAAGGGCGGCAAGGCCCACGGCGGCTCTGGCGGCGCTGGCAAGGGGCCCAAGGACAGCAAGGGGCACAGCGGCATGTCGCGCGCGCAAAACACTGCCGGGCGCAACCGTGCAGCTCAGGGGCGTCAGGGCGCCAACGGAGGCGGTCGCCGCAACTAGGGCAGCGGTGCGCTCGCTGCGTCCATCCCACACGCGTGGCGCAGCGAGCGCATTGCCTCAACGAGGATGACGCCGGCGATAGCGACCGTGATTATCACGTCGAGCGGCGTGTTCACAAACCACAGCAGGCCCATGAGATACGACCCGGCGTTAAAGGCAAAGTGCAGCAGAATCGTGTAGCGGAGCTTTCCGGTCGTCACGAGCACCCAGCCAAAGACCAGACCGGCGGCACCCGCGTAGCAGCCCTGCACCCAGTTCATATGCATAAAGCCAAAGATAGCCGCCTGCAGCACAATCGCCGCGGCGATACCCCACGTGTTTGGGGCCGCCCAAGGTACCATGGCGCCGTCCTGCGCCCGCGCGCGACGCCGGCGTTTCCAAAGCGGACGGCACTGCGGGTTAAACGCTCGGAGCGAAAACTCAAAAATGATGCCGCGCACCAGCAGTTCCTCGCAAAACGGAGCGCCAAGCACCGTGGTCAGGACAGCCAAGTAGCTCGTGTCGCCCATGCCCGTTTCCTCGACAAGTTCACTGTAATCGGCCGCCGCCTCGGGCAACAGCGACAGCACAGCGTCGGTCACGTAGCCAACGACCACCTGCAGGGCCAGGCCAATCACGATAACGCAGGCGATGCGTTTCCACGCCCCACGCGCTCCCCCGCCAAGCGGGCGCTCGCCCTGCCAGCGCGCCATAAACGAGCGCGGCCACAGATAACGCCACCACAGCAGCGCCATCAAAAACGACGCCATCTGCGCGGCAGCCTGAAGTAATTGAATATCGAGGTCGTCAATCGAAAAGCCCATGAACACCGACGCGACGCCCAGAGCGGAAAACAAAACCACGCTCAGGGCAATATCTGCCGCGACAACGCCAAAACAGGCAAGCGCCCAAATCATCGCATTGAGCATGCCGACCTCCTCAAAACCCGGCACTTGGGGGCGTTCCTTAACTGCCGGCAGAAAAGGAACGCCCCCAAGTGCCGGCAGTTTGGGACAGTCATTGTTGATGAGAATCGGGCGCAGTGCCAAAGGCCCCGTTGGGCGAAATGTCGAACGGAAAGGTGCCGCAGCGATTGAACGCGGCGATAAACATGCGGATGGCGTTGGACGGCGTGGTACCTACGAGCTGGGTTGCCGCCGCGAAGGCCGCCTTTTCCTCGGGCAAGACCTTCGCGACAACCGGGGTCATGTGTTCTGCCATGGCGCTTCCTTTTTGAAACGACGGTGGTGCGGATAGATGCGGGCCACGCGGCTGGGCGACGGGCTGTGAAGGCAACCCGATTGGCCCGCATCTGGAGTGTGTTTCTACGGCGTTGGTATTACTTGGTATTCCTAAGTATTACCCCGCAGATAGAATACCATACCCGGCCCCATGGGGACGGAGAAAAAACGGATCATTTTGTTGCTGAGTAAGTATTTAGAGCGTGATGATATCCGAGATATTGAGGGCCTGAGCATCGACGGCATCGTGCGTGGCAAGCAACAGCATGCGACCATTGAGGAGGTCGAGCACGACCTCGGCCGTCATATCGCGCGCAGCGGCATCCAGGCCGGTAAAGGGCTCGTCCAGAATCACCGCGCCACCGGGGCACAGCAGGGCTCGAGCGATCTCGACGCGACGGCGCTGCCCGCCCGAAAGCTTGGCCACGTACGCATGCACGTCGATTCCCGGCACCAACCGGCGCAGCAAGGCCGCAGCGCTCGAAGCACTCACGCGCGCGTCGGCGCACACCAGCACGTTATCCAAGGCAGAAGCGTCCTCGACCAGGCGCACATCCTGAAACACCATGGAGCACGGCGCGCACTCCCCCGCCGCCAGGGCAAGGAGTGTCGACTTGCCCACACCCGAGGCGCCCATCACACAGATACGCCCACCCGCGGGCACGTTGAGCACCAGCCCGTCGAGCGCCGGTGCCCAGGGCGCGCGATCGCCCACGGCAAGCGCAAGCTCCGCCGCAGCGCCATCGCTCGCAGCCCCCGCACGCCCGCGCAATCCATGCCCATGCGCCCGCACGGCCGCGCGCCACGCCACGGGCCCCGAAACCCGCAGCAGCCACACCAGCACGCGCTCACACGCCCACGAGGCGGCAACGACCAGCACGGTCCACGCCAGCAGATCAGCCGTCTCAATCAAAAGCTTTGCCTGATAGATGCGCTCACCCACGGTGCCCACCGCCATGCCGATCAGCTCGGCTGCCACGCCGGCCTTCCAGCTCATGCCGATCACGGACCGGGCGCACGAAAGCACAAACGGCAGGACTTCGCGCCAGGTATGGGCGCAAAACAGTCGCCATCCCCGCACACCATGCAGGCGAAACATCTGCTCCAGCGGCTTATCCACTTGTGCCAAGCCCTCGACCAGCGAGAAATATACGCCCGGCAGCGCCATCAAAAAGACTGCCGCGGTGCTCACGCGCGCCGATCCCAGCCAGATAAGCAGCAGGACCACCACGCAGGCGACCGGCGTCGCCTTTACAAACGACAGCGCCGGAGCCACCAGGCGCGCAAACGCCCGCGACCGTGACGAAATCCCGGCAAGCACGCCACCACACACCGCGGCAAGCGCCAGCCCGCCCAGTATCCGCGCGCCTGAGCCCGCCAAAATCGCCCAGGTACCGCTATCGCACACCAGGCGCAGCAGCGCCAAGGCAACAGCACCCGGCCCCGGCAAGATCAGCGGCTGCGCCACCAGCGCCGCCACCAGCATCCACGCGGCAAGCCAAAAGGCGGCGACGGCACCTGCTGCCGCCACCGCCTTCATACGCTCTGTCATTTGTCGAGCAAACGCACGCACGAGCTACTCCATGTAGTAGAAATCGTCAGCCGGAAGTTTACCACCCACGGCGCTCGCGTCCGCGTCGAACAGCACCTGCAGATACCCGCTAAGTGCCGCCTTCATATCCTTGCCCGTCTGGCAGACAAGCATGCACCCGGGAATCGCCTTCTCGGCGATCTTGGCGTTATCCACGATGCCGGCATCGACCACGGCCTGCGCCCAGTCTGCCGGTGCCGCATTGACAGCCTTAACGCTCGCCGCATGGCAGCTCAAGAACTCCGCCACGGCCTCGGGATGTTCCTCGGCAAAGGCACGGCGCACCACGGTCACGCCTGTCAGCAGGCGCGAACCCGTGTCACCTGCCAGCTCATCCCACACAGCGGTCAGACTTACCGGAGCCGACAGCTTGCCTTCGCTCTTTGCGATGGCAGCGGTCTTGAACGGCTCGGGCAGCACGCCCACGACAGTCGGGTCGGCAAGCAGGGCCGAGAGCACCTCGGTAGGCTCGCTCTTAAACTCGAGCGCCACCTGACCGGCCAAGCCCGCGCGCTCCAGCAGGTAGTTCATGACGTACTCCGGCGTGGCGCCCTTGCCCGTCATATAGACAGTATGGCCCGCCAGATCGCCAAACGAGGCCACACTCGCGTCGCCCGTCACAATGTTCAGCACGCCCAGCGTGTTGATGTCGATGACCTGCACCGCGCCCTCGGTCTTGTTGTAGAGCACGCTCGCCACGTTGGCGGGCACCAGGGCGATATCGATATCGCCCTGAATGACCTTGGGCACAATCTCGTCGGCGGCAGTGTTGATCGCAAAGTCGAACTCATTGTCCGTCTCGCCATCGGCTGCCTGGTCCATAAACTGCATCAGACCGATCGACGTCGGACCCTTGAGCGAGGCGACGTGCACCTCGACCGGCTCTGCGGCAGCACCGGCGCCGTCCGTGGCAGCCGAGCCCGCGGCGGACCCGGCACC
>CABUBZ010000067.1 GCA_902489945.1 uncultured Collinsella sp. | reverse complement strand
TTGTCGCAGCCCCGACCCGCGGTCACGAGCGGGGGCTCCTGTCGTTTCCGTGCCCCTGGATTGGGTCATAGTGTCTGACTCTGCCATAACATCGGCATTTCTTTGGTTGTCAAGAGATTGGTGCAAAGGGGTCAGGTTACTTTGCACCAGGTTGGTGCATGTTAACCTGACCCCTTTGTAGTCATTGGGGACGTTCTTAAACGACTACTTGCTTGCGAACAGCCAGACCAGGATGATCACCAGGATTGCGGCGACTATGCAGACGATGGCGCCGGTGAATTTGATGCGTGAGTCGCGGGTACGCTCGCGCACCGCGTCCTCGGTGGCCTCGAGCTGGGCGACTTCTCGCTCGGTCTCGGCGTATTCGGCTTTGTCGCGGGCCAAGGATCCTGCAAGCGACTCAGTGATCTCTGGGTGGTCGTGCACCTCGGTCGCCTGTTCGATGATCGACTGCGCGTGTGCGGCATCTGCTTGGGCGTTGGCGATGGTCTGCTCTTGGTCGTGGCGTGCCTTGTCCTCGGCGGCGATTTTCTCGCGCAGTTCGCGCTGGCGCGTCGCGGCGGCAGTCTTTGCCGTCTGCAACTCGTCGCGCGCGGCATCGGCTTCGGTCGTCACGGCTTGGTGCGCGCGTTTTGCGTCGGCGATAGGGGCTTGAGCCTGCTCGACGGCCTGCTCGGCTGCGGCAAGCGAGTGCTCAAGATCGGCGGTGATGCGCGGGACATCTTCTTCGGCTTTACGCAGGGCATCTGCCGTGTCGGAGATCTGCATCGAGAGTTCGCTGGTGCGCACCGTATAGTTGGCGGGATTTGCCGAGGGATTGCGTTGCAGCTCGGCGTACTCATGACGTAGCGTCTCGAGCTGGACGCGCGTGGCGTCGACGGTTTGTTGTGCGGCGGCAATGCCGGCGTCTCGCTCTGCCTTCACCTTGTCGCGGATGCGCTTGGAATCCTCAAGACGTCGAACGAGGCGGTTGCCAGTCTCGCGTGAGCTCGCCTCGCGGGCCTCCACGGCGTCGAGCGCGGCCTTCAGACGGAGCTCAGTCGCGTCATCCTCTGTCTTCATTTGTTCGAACTGACCCTTGAGCTCTGTCGCTTTGGCGGCATGGGCATCACGGTCAATCTCGGCTGCCGCAGCGGTCTTTTGCGCTGTGGCGATCGCCTGGCGCTGGTCGGCGACGATCTGGTCGTAGCGGCCTGCGATATCCTGGCGCGTCTCGAGTTCCTCGGCCTGATCGGCAATGCGCTGCTCAAGTTCGGCCAGGTGGGCGCGGGCATCGGCAAGTGCCTTTTTCGCGGCGTTCATCTCGCGCATGGCCGAGGCGCCCTGGGCGATAAAGGTGCCCACGGCGTTCGCAGTGTTCGAGACAGCGGTCCCCAGATCGCGGTTCGCGGCGGGGGAGTGCGGGGCGGTCGGGCGAGCGGTGTCGGCAGAGTCCGCATCGGCAGCCTGCGGCGCGGCGATATTGCCGGTACCGCCCTCGACCACAGAAAAGCCTGCTGCGTGCGGATCGACCGCATCGGCGCCAATCGTGGGATGCTCGAGCTGCAGAAACGAGGGCATGGTACTGCCCTGGTCGGCAACCGGAGTCTCGCCGGGCACAAAGGTCGAGGCGGCCTCAGCGGCCTCTTCTTCCTCGGCGTCAACGTCGGCATCGGCGACAGCATCCTTCATCGCTTTGACAGCATCCATCATGGAGTCCATGACGGCGTCGAGCTCTTCTTCTGAAGACACCTCGATGGGACCCGCAGCTTGCGGAGCGGCGTCCTGTACGGGGGCGTCGTCCTGAGCGGGTGCATCGGCGTTTTCTGTTTCAGGGGTTTCCGCCGTAGCGCTTTCGTTCAAGATGGGGTCGTCGATGTCGATATCATCGCAGGTCACAGCGTCAGTATCTGCGGCGACGTTTACGGAATCATCAATATGCTGTTGAGTCTGGGGGTCCAGCTCGTCTGTCATAGGTATGTGCTCCTCATCGTTGTTTGTCACCCTATGATAAAGTCTCGCGCCGACTTCCCGCGCGCCGCAGCAAAGTTTCAAAACGTGTTCGATGGCTCGCGTCGATAGCAAAAACTCGGCCACTCTATCCAATTTTTACTTGACATTCCCTTCGCCGAAAGACGTTGCGCCGTTCGCCTGCCATGGGCTTTATTTTTCGCTTGAACCCGTTAAAGTTGCATTTCAGCTTTTGGCGCGTTTATTTGGATGCGCGCAGTCGGCGGGTGCGCCCGTCGCGATTTGAAAGGACTTTATATGGGACTTTTCACTGGTAAGACCGTGATCGTCACCGGCGGCGGCAAGGCCACGCTTAAGGACGGCTCCGCTGGCTCCATCGGTTACGGCATCGATATCGCTTTTGCCAAGGAGGGCGCGAACCTCGTTATCACCGGCCGCAACGTCGCCAAGCTCGAGGCCGCCAAGGAGTCCCTCGAGGCCGAGTACGGCGTCAAGGTTCTGCCTGTTCAGGCCGATGTCTCGGCTGGTCAGGACAACGAGGCCGTCGTCCAGAACGTCATCGACAAGGCCATTGAGGAGTTCGGCCGCATCGACGCCGTCGTCAACAACGCCCAGGCCAGCGCCTCGGGTGTGACTATCGCCGACCACACCATGGATCAGTTTAACCTGGCCATTTATTCCGGTCTGTATGCCACCTATCTGTACATGCAGAAGGCCTACCCGCACCTGAAGGAGACCAAGGGCTCCGTGGTCAACTTTGCTTCGGGCGCCGGCCTGTTTGGCAACTATGGCCAGTGCAGCTACGCCGCTGCCAAGGAGGGCATCCGCGGTCTGACCCGCGTCGCTGCCAACGAGTGGGGCAAGGACGGCATCAACGTCAATATCGTTTGCCCGCTTGCTTGGACCGCCGCGCTCGAGAACTTCCAGGATGCCTATCCCGAGGCGTTCAAGGCCAACGTCCACATGCCGCCGGCGGGTCACTACGGCGACGTCGAGAAGGAAATCGGCCGCGTTGTCGTTCAGCTCTGCGGTCCCGACTTTAAGTATATGAACGGCGAGACCGTCACCCTCGAGGGTGGCATGGGCCAGCGGCCTTAGGGGTTGCGCGGTTTTACCAAACCGCGCAACCAGTTGACGCTGCAAACCCGCCAGAGCGGCAATCTGCCTTTCAACTTCGGCGGCATGATCAAAAGATCAATGCCACCTCGTTTCAAGGCACCTTGCTCGCTCTGGCGTGTTTTCGCTGTCGGTGCCATAACATCGGCGTTGCTGTGGCTGTCGGAAATGATCCGTTGGGGACGGAGGAAAACGGATCATTTTTATCCTGGTGCATTGGTGCATTGGTGCAAGGGGGCAGGTTTCCTTTGCACCAGTTTCTGTCGAGTCGGTGCTTCTTGCGGGTTGCCCGTATAATGGTTTGCGTATGAACCGCAACCAAGGAGTTCCAGTTTATGGACCAGAGCCTTTTTAAATTCGATCTGATCGCCGAGGATCCGACGACGCATGCGCGTGCCGGCGTGCTGCACACCCCGCACGGCGACATCGAGACGCCGATCTTCATGCCCGTGGGCACAAAGGCAAACGTCAAGGGCATTCCTACCGAGACCGTCAAACAGCTCGGCGCCCAGATCGTGCTTGCCAATACCTATCACCTGTCCATGCGTCCCGGCGAGGACACCATCGCCGAGCTGGGCGGCCTGCACAAGTTTATGAACTGGCACGGCCCTATCCTCACCGATTCGGGCGGCTTCCAGGTGTTCAGCCACAACGATGCCGTCAAGCTCACCGACGAGGGCGTGCGCTTTATCGTCAACGACTATGACGGCCGCCATGTGTTCTGGACGCCCGAGGACAACATGGAAATCGCCATGAAGCTCGGTTCCGACATCTGCATGCAGCTCGACCAGTGCCCGGGCTATCCCGCCACGCGCGCCTACGTTGAGCGCGCCGTTGAGCTGTCGAGCATGTGGGCCGAGCGCTGCTATAAGGCGCATACCCGCGACGACCAGGCGCTCTTTGGCATTGTTCAGGGCGGCATGCACCTAGATCTGCGCCTGCGCTCGCTGCGCCATCTGGAGGAGTGCGGCGACTTCCCCGGTTACGGCATTGGCGGCTACTCGGTGGGCGAGGACCACGAGACCATGTTCGAGACCCTGGCACCACTCGTAAGCGAGTACATGCCCAAGCACAAGCCGCGCTACCTGATGGGCGTCGGCAACCCGACCACCCTCGTGCGCGGTGTGGGTGTGGGCATCGACATGTTCGACTGCGTGCTGCCGACGCGCACCGGCCGCATGGGTACGGCGTTCTCCAGCGAGGGTCGCCTCAACTTCCGCAACGCTCGCTTTGCGCACGACGATGGCCCCATCGATCCCACCTGCACCTGCCCGGTGTGCACGGGCGGCTACAGCCGCGCGCTCATCCGCCACATGGTCACGCAGAAGGAGATGCTCGGCGGCATTTTGCTGTCGATGCACAACATCTACTACCTGCTCAACCTTATGCAGCGTGCTCGCCAGGCCATTATCGAGGGCCGTTACGGTGCGTTCGTGAGCGACTGGATGAACAGCCCTGCGGCGGTGGATTACTAAGAGCTACGACCGCTGACCGATAGCTTGCAAGCACTTGATGCATCGTGGGTACCATACCGAATAGTTGATGTTCGGGCGGGTGTTTGACGCATGGCGTCGACCCCGCCCGTTTTCTTTTTCTCGATAGGAGTACCCATGATTAAGAACGAGAATGTCGAGGGCGAGCCTGCCTACGACGAGACGTACCGCCGCGGCCCCGTGGTCATGCGCGGCCCCATGATTCCTAAGGACAACACCTACGCCAACCTGCTGGCGCCCGAGGAGTCGACCGACTGGTTGCATGCCGATCCGTGGCGCGTACTGCGCATCCAGGCCGAGTTTGTCGATGGCTTTGGCGCACTTGCCGAGTTAGGGCCTGCGGTGACCATCTTCGGTAGTGCCCGTACGCCCAAGACCGATCCGCTCTACAAGGCGGCGCGCACGGTCGGCCGTAAGATTGCCCAGCGCGGCGTGGCGGTTATCACCGGTGGCGGCCCCGGCATCATGGAGGCGGCCAACAGGGGAGCGGCGAGCGTCAACGGCAAGTCAGTTGGTTTGGGCATTGAACTGCCGCACGAGCAGGGGCTCAACAAATACGTGAACCTCGGTATGGACTTCCGCTACTTCTTTGTGCGCAAGACCATGTTCGTCAAATACAGCTCGGGCGCTATCGTGTTTCCCGGCGGGTTTGGCACGCTCGACGAGATGTTCGAGGTGCTCACGCTGGTGCAAACGCACAAGGTCAAGCGCATGCCGCTCGTGCTGGTGGGCACCGAGTACTGGCAGGGCCTATTCGACTGGCTCAACGGCCCGGTGATGAGCACCGGTATGATTAGCCCGCTCGATCCGGATCTGGTACACATTACCGACGACCTCAACGAAGCCGTCGACATCGCCCTGAGCGGGCTGATGTAGGGCGAGCGTGCCTGTTGTTATGGCAATGTGAACGGCAGACTGATGCTATTTAACGTCAGCCTGCCATCTAAACGGGGTATACTGATGCAAAAGACGAGGCGAGGAGGTCGCGTATGTCTACTGCAACGGTTAAGCCTACGACGGTTCGCATCGAAGAGGGGCTCAAGGAACAGGCGACTGAGTTCTTGGATACGGTTGGTCTGAGTCTCAATTCGTATCTCAACCTTGCTGTTCGGCAGCTGGTAAATCAACGAAAGATTCCTTTTGAGATTGTAGGAAGGGCGGAAGTGCCCAACGAGGCGACGAGGCGTGCCATGGTAATCGCCGAAGCTCATGAGTTGGGAATCCTGCCGGACGATAGCCCGTCATTCAACGACGCTGATGAGCTTATGTCATTTCTTGATGAGGAATAGCGATGTTCGAGATCAAAGTCGAGGCTCAATTTAAGGCGGACTACAAACGAACGATGCGCATGCATCCGCAGCTAAAGAGTGAGTTTAAAGCGGCGGTTGCAGAGCTTGTGGCTCATGGGTCGCTTCCGGCGGAGTACGGCGCCCACGAGCTCTCAAACCCGGGCGGCAATTACAACGGTCACATCGATTTTCATCTTTCCGATGGCCTGGTCGACGTGGTCGTTCTCTACCTGCCGCATAAAACCAATCCGGTGATTCGACTGGTAAGAATGGGTTCGCATCAAGAGTTATTTCAGGGCCCACTGAGCTAGCCACTCACTTCTAAGTTGCGGTGAAATAGGGATTGATTTGCGGCTTATAAGCCAAAAACAGTCCCTATTTCACCGCAAGTGATGGAGATGTTCCGTCTGTTGACGCGGCATCTGGCTTTCCCTTGTAGCTGACTTCGTCTAAGAGCTCCGCTGCGATCTCGCTGTTTTTGAACCTGATGCTGCAGTCTTCGTTCTTTGGGAAAGCTAGCAGCGGGATCGTTCCGTACCAGACAGTTTCTTCGTCAATTATCGCTGCACACAAACGTCCTTCTGCTCTGATGGCATACTCGACGTTCATTTCGGCCAAAGTCTCTTTTGCATCTTCACGCGGAGTCGAGGCAAGGTAAATCTCAAGGGCAATCCCTCGGGCAGCGGCGCCTTTGATTGCATCGCCGAGCTTTGCAAGGCAGGCGGCAGATACGTAGGGCGCGGCAATGAAGATGCTCTTGGCGGCGTCGACGATGTCTTCAACCAATGTCTCTACGGCATTCGCCGGCTCTATGAGAATGTTTTGATCGGGCTGCTCGCTGCCTCCGGTCACGTAGACTTCGTACCCAAGCTTGGCGTACGTCTTGAGTCTCTTCTGGTACATGCGGGCGAGCATGGGTATCGACAGGTCGACGTAGTCGAATATCTCAACCCGCTGTTTGCCGTCGTAGTTTCTATGCAGCCTGCCTGCCTGTTGCGTTACGCTGCCATCCCAGGCTATCGGCGTCGCAATAAACAAGTTGTCGAGATATGCAAGGTCGAACCCCTCGCTCAGGAGGCTTTCGGTGGCAACAATGATTCTGTGCTCGTGCTCAAAGCCGGGAAGCTTGCTCAATATCGCTTTCCTCTCTTTAGCATCGATTTCCCCGGTTAAGAGGATGGGCTCGTGTCCGCGGTCGCGAAAGAGCCTGCAAAGCTCCTCGGCATGCTTTTTCCTTTTTGAAAGCACAAGTGGATGTCGACCGCTTGATGCGGCTTCGAGGGCGTCGTCGACAATCAATTCATTTCTTGCCGTATGCGCGCACAGAAGGTCGAGAATCTGATTGAAGCTTGCACCGGGCTCGTAGGCCGGTAGTCGAATTCCGGTAAAACGAGGCCGTACGATGCGCTGGATGCCCTGCTGGATCGCTTGCGTTTTTGGATCGATGACATAGCGAAGCGGGCCGCAGAGCATGGAGAGTGCCCGCGTAAGACCGTCGGAGCGCTCGGGCGTTGCGGAAAGGCCGTATACGTATTTGGCCGGGGCAGACTTGAGAACAAGCTCGAGCTGCGGCGCGGCGGCATGGTGGCATTCGTCGCAGATAATGAGGCCGTAATTGCGAACAAGGTCCTTAACTATTGGCTCTCCGGTTTGGCGGTCTTTGCCAGACAGCGATTGAAATGAAGCGACGTCGATGAGGCCACTTACGGCGGTCTTGCCTCCTCCAATTTGCCCGATGAGCGGAGGCTGCTTTTTGCTGATTCGTCCTTTTGGGGTTCGGACGGGCTCCCTGTTGTCCGTAATGTCGACAAATCGCTCGAGCTGGGATTTCCATTGGGTTATGAGCGCGGTCTTGGGAACGATGACGAGCGTTGGAAGACCAATGGCGGCAATAAGGTAAGCTCCGATGACGGTTTTACCGAAGCCTGTCGGAGCGGACATGATTCCGTCTTCGTATATGAGCATCTGATCAGCGGCGATTTGCTGCTCAGGGCGAAGGGCGCCTTTAAATGTCATCACAATTTGATTGTCAGATTTGCGTTCGTCTGAATAGTGGACAGAGACGCCGATTTCTTGGAGCAGTCGCTCAAGTTGAGCTTTGCAGCCTCTGGGAATCGCGACGCAGCCGCCTCTAAGCTCGCTGAGGTCTATGAGCCGCGGTTTACCGAATACTGATTGATGCATAGATTGCGCGCGGAAGAATTCCGGGTTGGCGAATGTTGCGAGCCCGCGGATTTCCATTTGAGCCGCTGGACTCAGAGACTTCTCGGGGATGTACAGCATATCGGCTTGTGTGACGGGCAGCGATGAAGGAAAGTCCCGCGATGTGAGCGGTAGCCGTTTGCGGGGCGTTTGGGCATACCGTTTGGTCTTGTTTGCCACCGTAACTGTTGCTAGCCCGTGTGGGTTGTCCCCAGTGGTTTCGATCAGATTTTGCACTGTCGAGCGCGGAATCAGCTGGATTTGTGACAGATAGAGCCATTGGTCGGGAAAGGGCTCGAATTGTTCGTCTACAAATACGCTGTTTCCTTCACGCTGTGCCTTGCCTTGAAAGGGAAGTGCGATGAGGTTTCCAAAGCCTCCATCGGGGATAGTGACCTGAGCGGGTAGCATTCGATCAAAGGCCTCGAACGTGATTGTTTTATTAAGCGCCGCGGCTTCGGTTATGAGGCAACTTCCAAACTCTCTGGCAGCCTTTGCGCTGATTGGCTCGAGGAAGAAAAACCAGATGTGTGCGCCGTTACCGGACCTTGAGCGCTCAACGGCGGCGTTAATGTCCCGTCGTTTTGCAACAAGCCGTACGGCATTTGTTGCCTCTTTCCAGTCCGCTTTGTCAAAATCGATGACGAGAACTTTCGTGTTGCAGTCCCTGTCGAGAACATATTGCCCAAGGACATCGCGGAACCGGTCATCGTTGCCTTTAAAGTGAGCAATGATTACGGCATCGCTTAATTCGGGGAAGATGCGATTGCCGCATTCTGCGCATTTGACTCTTTGATGGGCTGCTTTGGGGCAAATTCCCGGCTTCCACTCGTTTGCGCAAGCGGGCGTATAGCCGATGCCCCCGTCTTTTCTGCGATATCCACGAGCGTAAACATCTTTGCGGCAAGTAAAGAGACTGCGAAAGAGCTCGAGTTTGTCGCGTGCTGGGCTCGCGCTGGTGACGATGCCCTCGATTCGCGCTCGTTCATCGAACAAAACGCCAGCTTCTTCCCACTCTTCAAGTGTGGCGTAACGTACGTCTGAACCGTTGTTGCAAATGACGATTTGTCGGTGTGGGTCCGAGGTGTGCGCGATCGTCTGATCGTATTTAAATTGTGCGGTCCCAAAGAGGGCGTATTGATGCATGGTGTTGCCCATTTGAATGCCGTCCTTGTACTGGAGTTGTTGAGACGAGGGTACGGCATTGCGGCTTTTTGGGATATCTAATTTCGATTCAAGTTCGCTAATGGCGAGGGATTTTTCTGCGAGCGGCTTTCGGTCGATGCCGAAGCGCACGACGACCCTTGATAATCAGGATTTGCGGTCATGTGGGTGGCCGAAGGCGTAAAGAGCGTGCTTCATTCGGACCCGGTGGGCAAAAAAGGACAAATATGAGTACTGTTGCTTGGTTAGTACCATATTATGTGGAAAGTATTTAAGACCAATTGGCTGCGATTTGATATATCCAACCCCCTAACCACAACGATTCAGGGCTCTACGGCGCTTGAAATCGGTGAAAGTGGGCACTCTAAGCTAGATTTTGCTGTTACTAAATCGGTGACAGTACTCATATTTGCCATTTTTTGCCCACTGGGTATCGTCGGGGGCTAGTCGAAGCTCCCTCAAACAGCCGGGAATGCGGTAGCGCGCAGAGATGTGGTGTAAGAGGCGGGGCATGCCCCGCCTCT
>CABUBZ010000066.1 GCA_902489945.1 uncultured Collinsella sp. | reverse complement strand
GGCTCGAGGCAGAGGTCGACGAGACCCTCGACGCCCTCAAGCAGCGCGATAAGCTCGACAGCAGCCGCGAGGTCGCGCCGCTCGTTCCCGCCGAGGACGCCGTGCACGTCGACTCCACCGCTCACACCATCGATGAGGTCGTCTCGATCATCGAGGACCTCATCAACCAAAGGAGGTAGCACATGCGCCTGTTTAAGCAGACGCCCGAGGATTACTACAACGCCCCCTACGCCGAGTTCCCGGCGCTCATCCGCGGCACCGTCGTCGTGGTCATGGGCATCCTGTGGGTCTTCTCCAAGCTCATGTGGCGCTGGAAGGTCGAGGACGCCGACCTGCTGTTTGAGCGCCAGGAAGGCCGCGGCAGCGTGGTCATCTGCAACCACACCTCGATGGCCGAGTTGCTGGCCGTGGAGACGGCACTGTTCTTTGGCGGCCGCCGCATCCGCCCCATCTTTAAGTCCGAGTTTGCCAAGAGCAAGATCGTGCGCTGGGCCTTTAGCCGCGTGGGCGGTATTCCCGTCGAGCGCGGCACCGCCGACATGAAGTGCCTGCGCGCCGCCCAGCATGCGCTGCAACGCGGCGAGGACGTCCTGATTTTCCCCGAGGGCACGCGCATCCGCTCGCGCGAGATCAAGCCCGAGGTCCACGGCGGATTTGCGCTCATCGCCCAGATGGGTAAGGCACCCGTCAACCCGCTCGCCATCTGCGGCTGGTCCGATATCACGCCTGCAGGCAAAAAGCTCATGCGCCCCAAAAAGTGCTGGATCCGCGCCGGCAAGGCCGTCTCGCTATCCGATGCTCCGGCCGAGCTCAAGCGCAAGGAGCGCCTGGCATGGTTTGAGTCCGAAGCCATGAACCGCGTCTACGCCATGCGCGACGACCTGTGCGCCGAACACCCGGGCAGGTTCTAGCCATGGGCGAGGAAGTCATGAACACTGCCGAGGCTGTGGCCGGAAAGGCAGACGCCCCCACCATCGAAATCGCTGCCCACGCCGGCACCTGCTACGGCGTACAGCGCGCGCTCGACATGGCGCTGGCTGCCGCGCCGCAGGCAGGGGAGAGCACTCAGGTCCACACGCTGGGCCCGCTCATCCATAACCCTATCGTGGTGCGCGAGCTTGCCGAGGCGGGCGTCGGTCTGGCAGACACCTTGGACGACGCCGCATCGGGCACCGTGATCATCCGCGCCCACGGCGTGGTGCCGCAAGTGATCGATGCCGCTCGCGAGCGCAGTCTTACCGTGGTCGACGCCACCTGCCCCTACGTGAAAAAGGTCCACGTGGCAGCCGAGCGCCTGGTGCGCGAGGGCTACCGCGTGATCGTCGTGGGCGAGCCGGGCCACCCCGAGGTCGAAGGCATTCTGGGCCACGCCGGGGATGACGCCCAGGTCGTGAGCTGCGCCGCCGATGCCGACGCGCTGCCGCTCAAGGGCAAGGTGGGCCTGGTTGTACAGACCACCCAAACCGCGCAGAACCTCGCCGAGGTCGTAGCCTCCATCACCCCGCGCGTGCAGGAACTGCGCGTGATCAACACGATCTGCGCCGCCACAAGCGAGCGCCAGCAGGCAGCCGCAACGCTTGCCAACCGCTGTGATTGCATGGTCGTCGTGGGCGGCAAAAATTCGGGCAACACGCGCCGTCTGGCGCAGATTTGTGCCGATGTCTGCGAGCACACGCATCACATCGAGGAAGCTTCCGAGCTTGAGGCCGCATGGTTTGCCAGCGCACGCCACATTGGCATCACTGCCGGAGCCTCCACCCCGCAAGAACACATCGAACGCGCCGTTGCGCGCATCAAGGAGCTTTGCCGCTAATCATGGACCAGACCGTACCCGCATACGCCGCCGAGGTGGCCGATTACGGGCGCAGCCGCGACCCCGAGCCTGGTGAGGGCGCGCTCGTAAAGAACGTGCGTCCCGAATCGCCCGCATGGGATGTGGGTATCGAGCCGGGCATGCGCGTGCTCACGGTCAACGGCGAGCAACTCACCGACATGATCGTCTGGCTTTGGGAAGCAGACGACGATACCGTCGAGCTGGAGGTATTCGATCCGCGCGACGGCACTGTCACCCCCGTGGAGCTCGACCGTTTTCCCGGCGAGGATTGGGGTCTTGAGTTCGACGGCCCCATCTTTGACGGCATGCGTACCTGCGTAAACGCCTGCGTGTTCTGCTTTATGACGATGCTGCCCAAGGGCGGCCGCTCCACGCTCTACATTCGCGACGACGACTATCGCCTGAGCTTTTTGCAGGGTAACTTTGTCACGCTCACGAACCTTTCCGACGAGGACGTGCAAAACGTTATCGATCGCAACATGAGTCCGATGAACGTGTCGGTCCACGCCGTGAGCCCCGATGTGCGCCGCCGCATGATGGGCCGCAACGCCCAGCGCGGCATGGACGTACTCGAGGCCATCATGGCCGCCGGCATCGAGATTCACGCCCAGATCGTTTTGTGCCCCGGCATGAACGACGGCGAGGAGCTGGAAAAGACCCTGCGCTTTTGCGAGGAGCACGAACAGATCACGAGCCTGGGCATCGTGCCGCTCGGCTTTACCAAGCATCAGAACCGCTTTACGTGGTCCTACAGCGACAAGCCTGAGCTGGCGCGCGAGACCATCGCCATGATCCGACCCTTCCAGGATCGCGCGTACGAGCGCTTTGGCCGCCACACGTTCCAGATGAGCGACGAGTTCTATCTGGACGCCGGTATCGAGCCGCCCGAGGCGGACTTTTACGACGGTTACCCGCAGTACTACGACGGCATCGGCATGATCCGCTCGTATCTGGACGAGACCGACGACGTGCTTGCCGCCGACGCCGAGCGCCTTGCCCGCGTTCGCAAGGCTATGACCGACCGCGACCAGCGCCTGTTATGTCTTTCGGGCGCCAGCGCACGCGATACCGTCGCCCGCTTCGTGGAGTCTCCACACGGCCTTTCCGGCACCGTCACGGCCATCAAGAACCGCTACTTTGGCGGCAACGTGGACGTGACCGGCCTCATCGTCGCAAGCGACATCCTGGAGCAGCTGCCGCAAGACCTGTCGGGGGTTATGCTCTTTGTGCCTAAGCTCATGTTCAACGCTGACGGCATGACGCTTGACGAGTATCATCGTGACGATTTACTCGCAAGCCTTACCAGTCGCGGCGCCGAGGTTCATGTGGTGTCGACCATGCCACATGAGCTGCTCGATACCCTGGAGCACATCCTTGGCATTGTGCCTGCCGACTCTACTAATTCCGCTGACCCTATCCATTAAAGGAGAGCAGATGAAACCTATCGTCGCCGTCGTCGGACGCCCCAACGTGGGCAAGTCCACGCTCGTTAACCGCCTGGCCCAGACCTCGGACGCCATTGTCCACGAGTCCCGCGGCGTAACGCGCGACCGCTCGTATCACACGGCCGATTGGAACGGCCGCGAGTTCACCATCGTCGACACAGGCGGCATCGAGCCGCTCAAGAGCGACGACGTCTTTGCCACGTCCATCCGCGACCAGGCACTCGCCGCCGCCGAGGAAGCCGCCGTCATCCTGTTTGTGGTCGACGGCCGCACCGGCGTCACCGAGGAGGACGAGTCGGTCGCCCGCATGCTCAAGCGCTGCGACAAGCCGGTCTTTCTGCTGGTGAACAAGCTCGATAACCCCGATCGTGAGAATGACAACATCTGGGAGTTCTATTCGCTCGGCATCGGTGAGCCCACGCCGCTCTCGGCCCTTCACGGCCACGGCACGGGCGACCTGCTCGACGACATCGTGGCCCTGCTTCCGGAGGAAGAGGACGAGGTCGCCGACGAGTTCCCCGACGCGCTCAACGTCGCCATCATCGGCCGCCCCAACGCTGGTAAGTCCTCGCTGTTCAACCGCATCCTGGGCGCCGACCGCTCTATCGTGTCCAACATTGCCGGCACGACGCGCGACGCCATCGACACCGTCGTGGAGCGTAACGGCAAGCATTACCGCATGGTCGACACCGCGGGCATTCGCAAGAAGAGCACCGTGTACGAGAACATCGAGTACTACTCGATGGTCCGCGGCCTGCGCGCCATCGACCGCGCCGACGTGGCGCTGCTCGTCGTCGACGCCTCCGTGGGCGTCACCGAGCAGGACCAGAAGGTCATGGGCTTGGCTATCGAGCGCGGCTGCGCCATCGTGGTGCTGCTCAACAAGTGGGACCTGCTCGACGATGACCGCAAGCGCGAGGCCTGTATGGAGACCATTGACCGCCGTCTGGGCGTCATGGCTCCCTGGGCCCAGTACCTGCGCATCTCTGCCCTGACTGGCCGCAGCGTCGAGAAGATCTGGGCGATGGTCGACGCCGCCGAGAAGACGCGTTCGCAAAAGATCAGCACCTCGCGCCTCAACACGTTCCTCACCGACCTGCGCGAGTTCGGCCACACCGTGGTGGACGGCAAGCGTCGTCTGCGCATGCACTACGTGACCCAGACGGGCGTCAACCCGCCGACGTTCACGTTCTTCGTCAACCACAGCGACCTGGTCAATGACACCTACCAGCGTTACGTGGAGAACCGCATGCGCTCGACCTTCGATTTCGCCGGTACGCCCATTCGACTCTTCTTTAGGAAGAAGGAGCAAAAGGATGCTTAATCCGATCCTGCTGACCGCCATCTGCGCCGTGGTCTCGTTCTTTATCGGAGCGATTCCGTTTGGCCTGATCCTGGGCCGCGTGTTCAACCACACCGACATTCGCAAGGCGGGCTCCGGCAACATCGGCACCACCAACGCGCTGCGCGTGGCCGGCCCCAAGGTGGCCGCGCTCACGCTGCTGCTCGACTGCCTGAAGGGCGCCATCTGTGTCCTTATCGCCCGTCCACTCATCGCGAGCGTGGGCTATGGCTTCCCCGTGAGCATCATGGCTCCCGGTGCCGCCGGTGACTGGATGCTCGGCGTCATTTGCCTGGCTGCCGTGTGGGGACACATCTTCTCGCCCTACCTTAGCTTCCACGGCGGTAAGGGTATCGCCGTGGGCCTGGGCGTGATTCTCGCTTGGTACTGGCCCATTGGCCTGTCGCTGCTTGGCATGTTTATCGTGGCTGTCGCCATCACCAAGTACGTGTCGGTGGGCTCACTTGCCGCCGCCATTGGTCTTCCCATCGCTGCCTGCGCGGTCTTTCCGTACAGCAGCCTGGGCCTCAAGTTTTGCATGGCGATGATCGGCATCACCGTGGTGTGGGCCCATCGCGCGAACATCAAAAAGCTCATGACCGGCAAGGAGTCCAAGCTCTCGTTTACCAAGCGCGTCACCGAGCCCGACGATAAGTAGGAGAGAGTCATGAATGTTGCGCTGATTGGCTCCGGCTCCTGGGGAACCGCCGTCGCCGGCCTTGCCGCCGGGCGAGCCGAGCGCGTGACCATGTGGGCCCATAGCGAGCAGACGGCAGCCGGCATTAACGGCGAGCACCGTAATCCCCGGTATCTGGTGGACTACGAGTTGCCGGAAAACGTTGTCGCCACGACGGACCTGTCCCAGGCGCTCGACGGCGCCGAGGCCATCATCTTTGCCGTGCCTTCGACGCACCTGCGCGACGTCTGCCACCAGGCGGCGCCGTTCATCGCGGACGAGACGCCGGTTCTGTGCCTCACCAAGGGCATCGAGCCCGAGTCCGGTCTGCTCATGAGCGAGGTCATCGCCAGCGAAATCGGCAACGAGTCGCGCGTGGCGGCGCTCTCGGGCCCCAACCATGCCGAGGAAATCTGCCGCGGCGGGCTCTCTGCCGCCGTCATCGCCAGTAAAGGCCAGCAGATAGGGGAGACCTTTAAGGAACTGCTGCTTTCCACGGCCTTCCGTATCTACCTGTCGCAGGATATGACCGGCGTCGAGGTCTGCGGCGCCATGAAAAACGTCATCGCTATCGTATGCGGCATCTCTGCCGGTTCGGGAGCGGGCGACAACACGCTTGCCCTCATCATGACGCGCGGTCTGGCCGAGATCAGTCGCCTGGTGCACGCCCGCGGCGGCCAGGCCATGACCTGCATGGGGCTTGCCGGCATGGGCGACCTCATCGCCACCTGCACCTCGGAGCATTCGCGCAACCGCACCTTTGGCTACGAGTTCGCTCATGGCGTGTCGCTCGACGAGTACCAGGCACGCACGCATATGGTGGTCGAGGGCGCCGTCGCGGCCCGCAGCGTCAGCGAGCTCGCCCGTTCACTGGGCGTAGACATTCCGCTCACCTTTGCCGTGGAGCAAACGCTCTACAACGGTGTTACTTTGGATAGGGCGCTCGAGATTCTTACCGACCGCGTCCCCTCTCAAGAGTTCTACGGACTCGCCGACTAGCGCAGAAAGGCTACTACCATGGGTTCCATCAAAATCGCTCCGTCCATCCTTTCAGCCGATATGGCTAACCTCAAGGGCGAACTCGACAAGATCGCCGGCGCCGACTACGTGCACTTCGACGTTATGGACGGTCACTTTACCGGCAACCTGACCTTTGGCGTTGACATCCTCAAGGCCGTCAAGCGCTCCACCGACGTGCCGGTCGACGCGCACCTGATGGTCTCGAACCCCGACGAGACGGTCGATTGGTACGCCGACGCCGGTGCCGACATGATCACCGTGCACTATGAGGCCTCCACGCACCTGCACCGCACGCTCACGCATCTGCAGCAGCGCGGCATCAAGGCCGGCGTGGTACTCAACCCCGCCACCCCCGTGTGCGTGCTCGAGAGCATCATCGACGTCGTCGATATGGTGCTGCTGATGAGCGTGAACCCCGGCTTTGGCGGCCAGAGCTTTATCCCGGGCACTCTGTCTAAGCTACACGAGCTTACGGCCATGTGCGAGCGTCACGGCGTTTCGCCCCTCATCGAGGTCGACGGCGGCATTTCTTCCAAGAACATCGCCGAGGTCGTTAAGGCTGGCGCCAACGTGCTCGTGGCCGGCTCCGCCGTATTTAAGTCCGAAGATCCCGCCGCCGAGGTTGCGCTGCTGCAGAAGCTGGGCAACGAGGCTGCACAGGAGGCATAAACCCTTATGACCGCAGGTCAAAACCGCATACCCGTGAATCTTGACTATGCCGCCTCGACGCCCATGCGCGCCGAGGCGCTCCTTGCGCAGCGCGAATATGACGACAGCGAGCTTGCCGGCGTCAACCCCAACTCGCTGCATTCGCTCGGCCGCAAGGCCGCCGCGCGCCTGGAGGTGGCACGTCGCGAGATTGCTCGCAGCTTTGGCGCGCGCGTTCGCCCGTCCGAGATCATCCTTACCAACGGCGGCACCGAGGCCAACCAGCTGGCACTGCTCGGTCTTGCCGAGGGCGCTCGTCAACGTGATCGCAAGCGCGATCGCGTAATCGTTTCGGCCATCGAGCACGATTCGATTCTGGACAACCTACCGCTGCTGCGCGCCGCCGGCTTTACCGTCGACCTGGTGCAGCCCTGCCGTGCAGGCTACATTGAGCCTGCCGCGCTTGTCGAGCTGCTCGGCGACGACGTGGCGCTCGTGAGCATTATGGTTGCCAACAACGAAACCGGCGTGGTACAGCCCATCCGCGAGCTGGCCGCCGCCGCACATGCTGCCGGCGCCTTCTTTCACACCGATGCCATCCAGGGCTACTTGCATATTCCGCTCGATGTTACCGAGCTGGGCGTCGATGCCATGACCGTTGCCGCGCACAAGATCGGCGGCCCCGTGGCATCCGGTGCGCTCTACCTTAAGAACCGCACGCCGCTGCGCCCCCGAATCTTTGGCGGTGGACAGGAAGCCGGCCGTCGCGCCGGTACGCAGGATCTGCGCACGCAGCTGGCTTTTGCCGCTGCCGCTTCCGTACTGCTGCCGAATGTAGGCCGGGAGCGCGCGATGCTGCAGGCCCTGTCCGATAAGCTCTACGCCACACTTACGGCCCATCCTCGCATTCACGCTACGATGGGCGACTACGCGCAGGCAGATCGTCTGCCGGGCATGGTTTCGATCTACGTCGACGGCATGGACTCCGAGGAGCTCATCATCAAGCTCGATGCCGCCGGCTTTGAGGTTTCGGCCGGATCGGCTTGCTCGAGCGGCAACATGGATCCGAGCCACGTGCTCAGCGCCATGGGCATCGGTCGCGAGAAGGCGTTGGGCGCACTGCGTATTTCCTTCGATGACCGCGTGAATCCGGGCGATCTGGACGACTTTGCCCAGACGCTGCTCTCGATCGTAGGTGCCGCATGATCGTCGCCGAGCTTGAACGTGCGCTGCTGGCACACTACCCAAAGGCGGATGCCGAGGGCTGGGATCATGTTGGGCTATCTGTGGGTAATCCCGCTGCAGAGATCACCGGTGTTGCCTGTGCACTCGACGCAACCGAAGCCAACGTGCACCGCGCTCTCGAGGCCGGCGCCAACGTGCTGCTGACGCATCATCCCATCTACATCAAAGCGCCCGAGGCCTTTTGTCCGGCCGATTCCGCGCGCCCACAGTGTAGCGCTGCGCTGTACGAGGCAGCTCGTTGCGGCGTGAGCATTATCTCGCTCCATACCAACCTGGACCGCTCGCACGAAGCGCGCGTTCGCCTGAGTGAGTTGCTGGGCGCTGAGCCCATGAGCTCGCTGGAGCATGTGGACGAGCCTGAGCTCACCGGTCTGGGCGCACTCGCGACCCTCCACGACGCCTGCAACCTGCGCGAGCTCGCCAACCGTGCCGCTACGGCCTATGGAAGCGACCCGCGCGTATGGGGCGAAGCCGAGCACCCGTGCCGCACCGTCGCCATTCTGGGCGGCTCCCTCGGCGATTTTGGAGAGCTTGCCATCGCCGCAGGCGCAGATGTAATTGTGACTGGAGAAGCCGGCTACCACGTGGCGCAGGACCTTGCCTTACGTGGACTGAGCGTGATTCTGCTCGGCCACGACCGCTCCGAGGAGCCGTTCGTTGATATATTGATGAACTCTGCAGTTGACGCCGGGGTCGACCCCCGTCATGCGATTAAAATACTGAACCCTTGCCAATGGTGGACTGTGACAAAAGGAGAGAACTTATGAGCGCCGGCGCTACGCTACTCAAGCTGCAACAGATCGATTTGGAGCTCGCGCGCAACAAGAGCGAACTTGCCAATATGCCGGAGCTCAAGGAGCTCGCTTCCAAGCGCAAGACCTATGTGAAGCTTAAGTCCGAGATGACCAAGCTCTACGCCCAGCGCAAGGATCTGGACATTGAGCTCGACGATCTCAACACCACCGAGATTCAGACCAATAACGCCATCGAGGCTGCCAAGAAGCGTCACGTCGACGGTTCTGACTACCGTGAGGTACAGGACCTGGAAAACGAGCTCGCCACCCTGGCCAAGCGCCTGGACAAGATCGAGCACACCCGCAAGGACGTCGTCATCGCCCATAAGGAGGCGCTCGACCGCGAGGCTCGCGCTCAGGCCATCATCGCCAAATTCGAGGAGGGCGTGAAGGCCGATACCAAGGCCGCCCGCGCCAAGGCCGCCGACCTGCAGGCCCAGATTGACGCCGCCACCAAGGAGCGCACCGCCCTTGCCGCCACGCTGCCGACCGACGTGCTCACCGACTACGAGCGCCTGCTCAAGCAGTTCCGCGGCTTGGCCGTCGAGACCATCCAGGGCAACATTCCCACCATCTGCCACACCGCGCTGCAGGCATCGTCCATGAGCGACCTCAACCACGACGGTAGCGAGATTGCGCACTGCCCATATTGCCACCGCCTGCTGGTGCTTCCCAGCAAGGAAGCCTAACGATGACGGCGGCACCCAACAATTCAATGCAACTTGAGGGAAAAACGATCCTGCTGGGTATCACCGGCGGGATCGCCGCCTATAAGTCGTGC
>CABUBZ010000065.1 GCA_902489945.1 uncultured Collinsella sp. | reverse complement strand
CTGGTCGTCAACGCCCCCATCCGCATGGGCGACGTCGTACTGGAAGACCTCCTCGACACCAGCATCAACCTCATCGCCAGCATGGACATCAACCGAGCCCAAGTAGCTAATTAGGGACGGGGCTCTTTTAGCTACCCCGCCATCCACCCAGCCCTCTTCAATTGCGGTGAAATAGTTCCTGATTTCCGCCAAAACCCCGACATCCAGGAACTATTCCACCGCAACTTATGTGGAGGCGCTTGGGATACTATGGTGGCAACCTAGCGAAAGGATGTTTCATGGCACATGTCGATGACCAGCGTGTGGTGCGCGTGCTCGATGCGCTCGAGGCTCAGCACCCCGGCGCACAGCTGCTCGTAAACGACCCGTGGTCGATTTACTATCTGACCGGTTTTTATGCCGATATGTTCGAGCGATTTTGCGGCGTGCTGCTCGCACGCGGTGGCGAGCCCGTGATCTTGGTCAACGCGCTGCATCAGCTGCCGGAATACGACAATGCCCGTGTGGCCTACCACACCGATACCGATATCGTGGCCGACGCCATCGCGCGCGAAGTCGATCCGACCAAGCCACTCGGCATCGATACCGTCATGCGCTCCGGCTTTTTGATGCCCCTCATGGAGCGCCATGCCGCGAGCGAGTTCTTCCTGGGCGACTTCGCCGTGACCGCGGCCCGCACGTACAAGGACGCTGCCGAGAAGGAGCTCATGCGCGTGTCCTCGGCTGCCAACGACGCCGTGATGGCTGACGCGATCAGACTAGTTCACGAAGGCGTGACGGAGCGCGAGATTGCCGACCAGATGCTCGGCCTGTATCGCAAGCACGGCTGCGAGGGCTTTAGCTTCCCGCCCATCGTGAGCTTTGGCGCCAAAGCCGGCGACCCGCACCACGAGCCCGACGACACCGTGCTCAAGCGCGGCGATGTGGTGCTGTTCGACATCGGCGGCCGCTATCGCAACTACTGTTCCGACATGACGCGCACGTTCTTTTGGGGCGAGCCGGACGAAGAAACGGCGCGCATCTACGACATCGTCCGCCGCGCCAACGAGGCGGCCGAGGCGCTCATCGCGCCAGGCGTGCGCATGTGCGACTTGGACCGCGCCGCGCGCGACGTGATTGAGGACGCAGGATACGGCAAGTACTTCACGCATCGCCTGGGCCACTCAATCGGCCTGCAAGATCACGAGCCGGGCGACGTCTCGCTCGTTAACGAGCAGGTTATTGAGCCGGGCATGACCTTCTCCATCGAGCCCGGCATCTACCTCCCCGGCCGCACCGGCGTCCGCATCGAGGACCTGGCCCTCGTGACCGAGACCGGCGTCGAGATCCTCAACGCCTACCCCCACGACCCAGTCCGCCTAGACTAGCCAATGTGACAAAGGGACAGTCCCTTTGTCACATCCCGCTAACGCCGCGCCACGAAAACGGCCTATCTACTACGTTTAACCCGCATGGGTCCACCATGCGGGTCTTTTTTGAAAATCGGCAAGCCGTCTACCTGCGGTTTTAATTTCCTGATTTTCCGTGTGGTCGAGGGTAGTCGGTAAAACGTAGTAGATAGGCCCATTTCGTGGCGAGCGGGTCAATTCGGGGCACAGGATAGGCTCTAGCGCAAGAGGCCGGCTACTTCGCCGGCTAGGGTAATGGTACCGGCGGCCACGAAGGGCTCACCCGCGGCATCGAAGGCAGCGAGGGCCTCGGATACGCTGGGATATACGCCCGCAAGTTTGTCAGCATCCACCAGCGCGGCGAGTTCCTCTGCCGGCAGGGCGCGGTCGGAATCGGTCTGGGTTACGACCACGCGCGGGAAGGCCGGAACCAGCACGTCGACGATACCTGCCACATCCTTGTCGGCCAGCACGGCGCACAGCAGCGTGGGGCGATTCTCCACACACGGGTCGATCTCATCGAGCGCGCTTACAAAGTTCACGCAGCTCTGAGGGTTATGGCAGGCATCGATCAGTTTAAGCGGATCGGTACCCAACACGTCAAAGCGGCCGGGCGTGGGACACCCCATAAGCGACGCATCGAGCTTGTCGTGATCGAGTTCGCGGCCCAGATACCCCTCGCACAGCATAATCGCGCACGCAGCATTCTGCGGCTGGTAAGCGGGCTTAACCATGCTCGACGTGTAAATCGCACGCGGCGTGGTGCAGCTAAACTCCACCGTATCGCCCACATGTGCCGGGACCTTGGTCGTGGCATGGTTCACCACGAGCGGAACAACGCCACACGCGCGACAACGCGCATCCATCACGCGCTGAACGCTCGCCTCGTGGGTACCCTCGCCCAAAACAACCAAACGCCCAGGCTTAATAACCGCAGCCTTCTCCCCCGCAATGGCCTCGAGCGTATCGCCAAGGACCTTCGTATGGTCGAGCCCAATGCCCGTAATGGCAACGGCCACGGGATCGGTCGCACTCGTAGCGTCCCAACGTCCACCCATGCCGACCTCGAGCACGGCCACGTCCACGCAAGCCTCGGCAAACATGGTCAGTCCAGCCACGGACAAAAGATCGAAGGGCGTAATAGCACGGAGCTCCTCGCCTGCCGCCTCACGACGCGCGTTGAGACGACGACCCGCCTCATACGCCGCGGAGACGCCATGGGCAAAGACCTCGTCAGAGACGACCTTGCCGTCAATCTCCATGCGCTCGGGATAGCGCACCAGATGAGGCGACGTAAAGAGCGCCGTCTTAACGCCCTCACCACGCAAAATGGCAGCCGAGAACCGCGTCGTCGAGGTCTTTCCATTGGTTCCGGCGATCTGGACGCAATCATAGAACTCGTCAGGACGACCAAGCTCATCGAGCATCTCGACGACGGTCTCGAGCAACGGCGTGGAATAACGCGCAATTTTGCCCGTATCGGCCGCAAGCGCAACAGCCTCATCAAAAGAAAGTTCCGGAACCTCAAACGGCACCGAATACAACCCAGAACGCTTAGCCATAACCAAAGCCCCCTCAACATAAAAAGAGGCCCGTAATCAACAACGAGCCCCTCCCATTCAAAAAATCAGCCAAACACCGCTTTGCAGCGAGATCAAGGCCACAACCCAGTGGCCCTACCAGGCAGGCAGCGGACGCCCCCGTAACCGCTATGGGAGCGGTTTGGGGCTTTGCTCGATACAAGTTCCGCACGAGCCGAAGGCCACTTAATGTGGCCTTCGTGCGAGCAGGACTGTCCGCAGTAGCGAGCAATGCCCCAAACCGCGTCCCCCAGTAACCCTTACGAGAAGTCAGCAACCTGCGAGGTCAGCGCCGCCAGGATCTCCTTGAGCTCAGCTGCACGGTCCCTCTTCTTCTGGACCACGGCGGGCGCGGCCTTAGCCACGAAGCCCTCGTTGGCAAGCGTCTTCTCGCAACCGGCGAGTTCCTTCTGGGCCGCGGCGATCTCCTTCTCCAGGCGCGCCTTCTCGGCCGTAAGGTCGACCTTGCCCTCGAGCACCACAAAGACCTCGACGCCGCTGTCGACCACGGCGATGCTCGCGGCCGGCTTCTCAACGTCGGTACCCATGACCAGCGAGGCGGTGTTTGCCAGCGGCTCGATGGTCGAGCGCAGGCTCTCGAGCTTCTCGATGTCCTCGGCACCGGCGCGCACGACCACGTCGAGCTCGGCCTTGGGGCTCAAGCGATAACGCGAACGCGTGGCGCGGGCGGCGGACACAACGGCGCGGCACAGCTCAAACGCGCGCTCGGCGTCCTCGTCGACATACTTGGCGTAGTCGGCGGGCTCGGGCCACTTGGCGATCATGAGTGCCTCGGCGCGATCCACATTGCCCTCGGCGTCCAGGTCGAGCACGCTCGCCGGCATGTTGTCCCAGATTTCCTCGGTGACAAACGGCATGAGCGGGTGCATCAGGCGAATGGAGGTATCGAGCACAAAGATCAGGTTGCGCTGAGCCTGCAGACGGCCCTCGCCCTTCAGGCGGGCCTTGGTGACCTCGACGTACCAGTCGCAGACCTCGTTCCAGAAGAACTGCTGCACGCCGCGGGCCATGTCGCCAAAGGTGTAGTTCTCAATACCCTCGGTGACCATCTTCACGGCCTTGGCCAGGCGGCTGAACATCCAGGCGTCGGCCGGCGTCTCAACGACGGGCTCGCCGGGCGTGTAGCCCTCCATGTTCATGAGCAGGAAGCGGCTGGCGTTCCAGATCTTCGTCACAAACGACTTGGCCTGGTCGGTACGCGGGCTGTCGATGAGCTTCTTAGTCTTCTTGTCGATGTTCGCGTCGAACTTGACGTCCTGGTTGTTGGTGCACAGCGTCAGCAGGTTGTAACGCATGGCGTCGGCACCGTACATGCCAATGAGGTCCATGGGGTCAACGCCGTTGCCCTTGGACTTGGACATGCGGCTGCCGTCCTTGGCAAGGATCGTCGGGTAGATGACGACGTCCTTAAACGGCACCTCGTCCAGGAAGTACAGCGAGCTCATGACCATGCGGGCGACCCACAGCGCGATGATGTCGCGCGCGGTGACCAGCGCCGTCGTGGGGTGATGTCCCTCGAGCAGCTCCGGCTTTTGCGGCCAGCCCTGCGTGGCGAAAGTCCACAGCTGCGAGCTGAACCAGGTGTCCAGCACGTTCTCGTCCTGGTGCACGTGATGGCCGCCGCACTTGGGGCACACGTCGGTGTCCTCGGTCAGGGCGTCCTCCCAGCCGCAGTCCTCGCAGTAGAAAACGGGGATGCGGTGGCCCCACCACAGCTGGCGGCTGATGCACCAGTCCTTAAGGTTCTCCATCCAGGTGGTGTAGGTCTGCGTCCAGCGCGCGGGGTGGAAGGTGACCTTGCCGGAGTTGACGGCGTCGAGCGCCGGCCCCTTGAGTTTGTCGACGGCAACGAACCACTGCTCGGACAGCCATGGCTCAAGCGCGGCGTCGCAACGGTAGCAGTGCATGACGGAGTGGTCGTGGTCCTCGACGTGATCGAGCAGGTCGTGCTCCTCGAACCACTTGATGACGGCCTCGCGGCACTCCTCGCGGGTCATGCCGGTGAACTCGCCGTAGCCCTCGACGACCACCGCGTGTTCATCGAAGATATTGATCTGCGGCAGGCCGTGGGCCTGACCCATGGCGTAGTCGTTGGGGTCGTGTGCCGGGGTGACCTTAACGAAGCCGGAGCCAAAGTTGGCGTCGACGTGCCAATCCTCAAAGATGGGGATCTCGCGGTCGACGATGGGGAGCTTGACAGTCTTGCCTACAAAGGCAGCCTTCTCGGGATCCTTCGGGGAAACGGCAACGCCCGTGTCGCCGAGCATGGTCTCGGGGCGCGTGGTAGCGACGACGATGTAATCCTGGCCGTTGACCGGCTCGGTCAGCGGGTAGCGCAGGTGCCACAGGTGGCCCTTCTCGTCCTTATAATCGGCCTCGTCGTCCGAGATGGCGGTGGTGCAGTTGGGGCACCAGTTAACGATACGCTTGCCACGGTAGATCAGGCCGTCGTGGTACCAATCGCAGAAGACCTTGCGCACGGCCTGTGCGTAATCCTCGTCCATGGTGAAGCGCTCGTTGTCGAAGTCGACGGAGCAACCCATGCGCTTGATCTGCTCGACGATGATGCCGCCGTACTCGTGGGTCCAGTCCCAGCAGGCGTCGACAAACTTATCGCGACCGATCTCCAGGCGGCTGATGCCCTCGCTCTTGAGCTTCTTGTCGACCTTAGTCTGCGTGGCGATACCGGCGTGATCGGTTCCGAGCACCCAGCGCGTGGACTTGCCGCGCATGCGGGCCATACGAATGATGGCGTCCTGGATGGAGTCGTCGGTAGCGTGACCCATGTGAAGCTTGCCGGTAACGTTGGGAGGCGGAATGGTGACGGTGCAGTCGCCCACGCCCTCACGGCGCTTGTAGTAGCCGCCGTCGAGCCACTTCTGCAGGATCGCCGGCTCGTTGGTCGACGGATCGTAGTTCTTGGGCATTTCTTCCATATATCTCTCCCTGTCCCGCCGGGGAGGAATGTAGGCCCGATTTTCGCTCGGTCAAGTCCTGGGCTCGCTCGAAGACCACATTAAGTGGTCTTCGGCTCGTGCGGAATCTACGAAAATCGGGCCTACATTCCTCCCCTTAGGTATCGATTACTTCAGTCTGAATGACTTCGCTGAGGCTTAAACAAACACACAGAATAACACAGGTAGTTGGGGTTATTGCGTATATATAAAATAGCCTCCGACCACGGATGGTCGGAGGCTATTTACAAACACGTTTTAGGCTGGTTTACCCGTAGATACGCTGGGGTTGTTCTTCGCCCTTTACGGAGGCTTCGGTCACGATGACCTTGGAAACGCCTTCCTCGCTGGGGAGGTCGAACATCGTCTGCTGCAGCACGTCCTCGCAGATGGAGCGCAGGCCGCGGGCGCCGGTCTTGCGGGCGAGTGCCATGCGGGCGATCTCGTGCAGGGCGGCGTCCTCGAACTCAAGCTCAACGTCCTCGAGCTGGAACATCTTGCGGTACTGACGCACCACGGCGTTCTTGGGCTCGGTCAGGATCGACACCAGGTCGTCCTCGTCGAGCGCCTGCGTCTGGGTGACGACGGGCGTACGTCCCACAAACTCGGGGATCATGCCAAAGGCGTTGAGGTCCTGCGGGAGCACCTGGCGCAGCAGGTCGTTCTCGTCGACCGAGGTGGGGCCGGCGATCTCAGAGTTAAAGCCCACACCCTTGTTGCCCACGCGATCGGCGATGATCTTGTCCAGACCCACAAAGGCACCACCGCAGATGAACAGGATGTTGGTCGTGTCGATCTGCAACAGCTCCTGCTGGGGATGCTTACGGCCGCCGGTGGGCGGAACGCTGGCCACCGTGCCCTCAAGAATCTTAAGCAGTGCCTGCTGAACGCCCTCGCCCGAAACATCGCGGGTAATGGAGAGGTTCTCGGCCTTGCGGGCGATCTTGTCGATCTCGTCCACATAGATGATGCCCACCTGCGCGCGCTCGATGTCGCCATCGGCAGCGTTGATAAGCTTGAGCAGGATGTTCTCCACGTCCTCGCCAACGTAACCGGCCTCGGTGAGCGCGGTGGCGTCGGCGATGGCGAACGGCACCTCGAGGATGCGCGCGAGCGTCTGGGCCAGCAGCGTCTTACCGGTACCGGTGGGACCGAGCAGCAGGATGTTGGACTTAGCAAGCTCAACCTCGTCCATGTCATCGTCGAACTGGGAGTCCATGCCGTCGCCAAAGGCAGACACCGCGGCGCCGCCCTCGATCACGCGGCGGTAGTGGTTGTACACGGCCACCGACATGGCACGCTTGGCGTCTTCCTGGCCCATAACATAGGCAGAAAGCTCGTCATAGATCTCGTGCGGCGTCGGAACGTGCGTAATGACCTGGCGATCGTCCTCGAGCTCAAAGCCCTCGGCCTCGGGGTCAACGGCAGGCTGCGACGCAGCCTGGCCATGGTCGTTGAGGAAGCCCGGCAGCTTGCCGTTACGAGCAGCGTCCATAAAGTCCGAAGCCAGCGACTCCTCCAGAATCTCGGAGCAGGCGGCGACGCACTCGTCGCAGATAAAGATATTGGTCGGGCCCTTTACGAGGCGACGGACCTGGCCCTGCTCTTTTCCGCAGAAGGAGCAGCGGATGGGGTTGCCGTTCTCGTCAAAGTTGTCCTGCATGTTACCTGCCATCCTAGGCGTCCTTCGCGGCAAGATCGCGCGAGGTGACGATACGGTCGATCAGGCCGTAGTCGAGGGCCTCGGAAGCGGTCAGGTAGTTGTCGCGCTCGGTGTCGGCCTGGACCTTCTCGATGGGCTGGCCCGAGGCGTCGGACAGGATCTGGTTGAGCTCGCTGCGAGTCTTCTTGATCTCCTCGGCCACGATCTCGATCTCGGTCTGCTGACCCTGGGCACCGCCGCTGGGCTGGTGAATCATGACCTTGGAGTGCGGCAGACAGAAGCGCTTGCCCTTGGCACCGGCCGAAAGCAGCACGGCGGCCATAGACGCGGCCATACCCACGCAAATGGTGGAGACCTGCGGCTTGATGAAGTTCATGGTGTCAAGAATCGCCAGGCCGGAGTAAACCTCGCCACCGGGTGAATTGATGTAGAGCGAGATATCCTTCTCGGCATCCTGGCTCTCAAGATGCAGCAGCTGGGCAACGACCAGGTTGGCGCTGACGGAGTTGATCTCCTCGCCCAAGAAGATGATGCGGTCGTTGAGCAGGCGCGAATAGATATCGTAGCTGCGCTCGCCGCGCGGCGTCTGCTCGATAACGTATGGCACGAGGGCGGAATCGAACTTAGCGATCATACGCATCTCCATTTCTCTCTTGCGGACCAAATTGGTTCTAGATAAACGTACGGTGCCCGCATGCTATGCATTGGCTGGCACCGTACGAAGCAACCGGATAACCGGTGTATAACTTTACCCCATCACGGGCGCACGCATGCGCTCGCAGGCAAGGTGGCGAGAATTACTCGGCGTCCTTGGCGGTCTCGTCGACCTCGGTCACCTTGGCGTTCTCGACCAGGTGGTCGACGGCCTTGGAGCGACGGATGGACTCGCGGACGGCAGGCATGCGACCATCGGCAATGAACTCGGCCTTGGAAGCCTCGACGTCCTTAACGCCGGCCTTCTCGAACTCGGCGTTGATGTCGTCCTCGGTGACCTCGATCTTGAGCTCGCGGGCGAGGGCGTCGAGAGCCAGGGACTCACGGGCAACGTCGTTGGCCTGCTTGTGCAGGTCGCCGATGAACTGCTCCATGGTCAGGCCGGAAGCGGGCAGCCAGGTGTCCAGGGTCATGCCGCGGGCAGCGAGGTTGGACAGGAAGTTCTGGCCAAGCTCCTCAAAGACGGACTGCTCGTAGTCGGCGTCCATCTCGTCGAGCTGCAGGCGCTCGGCGAGAGCGGAGACGCAACGGTTCTCCTTCTCGGCCGGGAGGCGGGAAGCCTTGTCCTGCTCGATCTCGATCTTGATGGCGTCGCGCATAGCGTCGATGCTGTCGAAGCCGAAGTCGGACTTGACGAGCTCGTCGGTGAGCTCGGGGGTATTGCGGACCTTGATGCCCTTGACGGTGACCTCGACGGTGTGGGTCTCGGCCTCCTCGCCCTCCTCGACCTCGTCGGTCCAGGTGACGGTCTTGACGTCGTCAACGCTAGCGCCGATCAGGGCCTCGTTGAACTCCTTGGGGTTGCTGTCGCTACCGGCGATGAGCATGCGGCCCTCGGCGGCAAAGTTGTCGGCGTTCTCGACAGCCTTGAGGTCGACGGTAACGTAGTCCTCAGCCTCGACGGCACGACCCTCAACGTCCTCGAAGGTAGCGCGGTAGTTGAGGAGCATCTCGACCTGGTTGTTGATCTCGGACTCGGTGACCTCCGCGGGAGGCATCTCGATCTCGACGGCGTCGAAGGAGGAGAGCTCGGCGGCAGGACGCAGGGAGAACTCGACGGTGTAGGTGTAGTCCTCGTGATCCTTGGCGAGGTCGAGCTCCTTGTAGTCACCGCTCTTGGTGGGGACGATGTCCAGCTCGTTGAGCACGGCGGGCTCGTTGGCGGCGATCAGGTCGTTGGTGGCCTGAGCGAGGGTAGCCTCGGCGCCAAGAGCGGAGTCGATGACCGGACGGGGGGCCTTACCGGCGCGGAAGCCCGGGAAGCGGTACTTCTTGGCGGTCTCCTTGTAGGCCTTCTTGATCGCGGCGTCGACGTCGGCGGCCGGGATGGTGACCGTAGCGGTGAGCTTGGCGTCCTTGACGTCAGAAGCGGTGATGTTCAACACGTTCCTCCTCATACTGCCCAGCTTATCTGAGGTGCTGGTACCTTTATGCAACAAGCGCCGCGAGGGCATAAACCGACGCGGGTGCGTTGGTGCGGGCGAAAGGACTCGAACCTTCACGGGAATCCCACCAGAACCTAAATCTGGCGCGTCTACCAATTCCGCCACGCCCGCATGAGCGCACAGACTAGGAATGATAGCAGATACGAGCGGCAAGCGCACGCACACCTTTTACAGGCTCACGACCTCACCACGAGTGCAAAAGGCGGGGCG
>CABUBZ010000064.1 GCA_902489945.1 uncultured Collinsella sp. | reverse complement strand
CGCCCCGCCAATTACGATTTGTTCGCTGACCCGCTACTCCCCCAGCAGGGCCTTCTCGGGCGTGATCGGCAGCGAGCGAACCTGATGGCCGGTGGCGTGCGCCACGGCCGAGGCAACGGCGGCGAGCGGCGTGTTGATGACGACCTCGCCGATCGATTTGGCGCCAAACGGGCCCGTCGGCTCATAGCTCGGCTCAAAGGCCACGCGAATGCTGCCGATATCCAGGCGCGTGGGCAGCTTGTAGCTCATAAAGTTGCCGGTGCGCAGACGGCCGCGGTCATCGTGCTCGACAATCTCGTAGAGCGCGTGACCAATACCCTGGGCAATGCCGCCCTCGGCCTGGACGCGCGCGAGCGCCTCGTTGATCACGGTGCCGCAGTCCACAGCCGCCGCGTAGTCCACCACGGTCACCTTGCCGGTGGCCTTGTCGACCTCGACCTCGGCAATGCCTGCCATAAACGGCGGAGGCGAAACGGGCAGGCAGGCGGAGGCATGCGAGGTGAGCGCGTCGCCGCCCGCGATGTTCTTGACGCACAGGTTGGCAAAGTCGCGCAGCGTGAGGTAGCGGTTCTGCTCGCGCGCGGCACGCTCGTCGGACAGGCGCACGTACTGGCCATCAAAGACCACGTCGGCGGCGTCCACGTCCCACATCTGGGCGGCCTTGGCGCAAATCTTCTCACGCAGCTCGGTCGCGGCGTTCTTGGCTGCAAGGCCCGTCACGTACGTACCCGAGCTCGCGTACGAGCCGGCGTCGAACGGCGACACATCGGTGTCCACGCCGCGTACCACAATGAGCGAGCTCTCCACACCCAGCTCCTCGGCGGCGATCTGCGCCAGGATCGTGTCGACGCCCATGCCGTTATCGGTGGCGCCGGTGCCGATGGTAATGAAGCCGTCCTCTTCCAGGCGCATGTCGATGCCGGCGATGTCCACGTTGGAAATGCCAGAGCCCTGCATGGTGAGCGCGCAGCCCAGGGCGCGCACGCGGTCGCCCAGGTCCACAGCCAGCGGCTTGTCGCGCCAGCCGATCATGTCCATCGCGCGCAGCAGGCAGCGGTCGAGCGCGCAGGCGTTGAGCTTCTCGTTGTAGTACTGCGGCATGACCTCGCCCTCGCGCACCATGTTCTTAAGGCGCAGGTCAGCGGGATCCATGCGCAGCATGTCGGCAAGCTCGTTGACGGCGCTCTCGACGGCAAACTGGCCCTGGGTGGCACCGTAGCCGCGATACGCGCCGCCGCGGTTGGTATTGGTGTAGACGGCGTCCCAGCTAAAGCGACTCGCCTTCACGTGGTTGTAGATGGGCAGGCTCTTGTGGCCCGAAAGGCCGATCGTCGTGGTAGCGTGCTCGCCATAAGCACCGGCGTTGGACAGCGTATGCAGATCGATGGCCGTGATGGTGCCGTCGTTCATGGCGCCCAGCTTGACGGTCATCTGCATCTGGTGGCGCGAGTTGCCCGCGGTGATGGTCTCCTCGCGGGTGTAGCAGCAATAGCTCGGACGGCCGGTCTGCTGAGTGACGAACGCCACGAAGATCTCGCAGCAGCCCGTCTGCTTGGAGCCAAAGCCGCCACCGATGCGCGGCTTAATGACCTGCACCTGTGACTGCGGAATGTCGAGCGACTGCGCGACCATGCGGCGCACGTGGAAGGGCACCTGCGTCGAGGTGGTCACCGAGATGCGGCCGAACGCATCGGTCGTCGCGAAGGCGCGGAAGGTCTCCATGGGCGCGGTCTGCGTGGCCTGGCTCGTGTAGGTGCGCTCAAAGACGATGTCGCTCTGGGCGAATGCCTCGTCGAGGTCGCCAAAATCGCTGGTACCGCTGCACACCAGGTTGCGAGCAACGTCGCCGCCCTGCGGGAACATAAAGGTAACGTCGCCCTCGGGATGGACCACGATGTCGTTATCGAGTGCCTGGGTAAAGTCGAGCAGGGGCTCGAGCACCTCGTAGTCGACCTTGATGAGCTTGAGCGCCTTGTCGGCGGCCTCCTCGGTCTCGGCGGCGACGATCGCCACCTCTTCGTTTTGGTAACGGACGAGGTTCTCGAGGATCAAGCGGTCGTAGGGGCTCGGCTGCGGATAGCTCTGGCCGGCGATAGTAAAGCGGCGCTGGGGTACGTCCTCGTAGGTGTAGACGCCCACCACGCCGGGCACCTTAAGGGCGCGCGAGGTGTCGATGGAGCGGATCTTGGCGCGGGCATAGGGACTGCGCTTGAGTTTGACGATGAGCGCGCCGGCGGGCACCATATCGCCCGTGTAGACGGGACGGCCCTCGAGCAGAGCCTTCGAGTCCTTCTTGGGCTGCTTGTGGGTAATCTGCTTGTACGCGACACCGTCGGAGCTGGTGTTATTGACCGGCAGCTCGGACATCTCGAAGCCCACCTGCACGCCGGACTCGTTGAGGAAGCGCACGATGGCGCGCAGCTGGCTCTCGTAGCCGCTGCAGCGGCAGAGGTTACCGGCGAGCTGGCGCGAGAGCTCTTCGCGTGTGGCGACGAGGCTCGGGTCCTCCTTGGCGGCGCGGGCGAGCGCCAGCACGTTCATGATAAGACCGGGGGCGCAAAAACCGCACTGCTCGGCGCCTTCGGCAGCCATCGCACGGGCCAGTGCCTCGGACTCGGCCTTGAGGCCCTCGAGCGTGGTAATGGAGCGGCCCTCAACACGGGCGGCAGGAACCGAGCAGCTCAGCACCGGGTCGCCGTCGAGCCACACCGTGCACAGACCGCAGTTGGTGGTTTCGCAGGCGCAGCGCACCGACGCGCAGCCCTGCTCACGCAAAAGCGAAAAGAGCATGGTGTCAGGAGCAATTTGAACCTTGACCTTGCGGCCGTTGAGCGTAAAGGAAAGATCGATGAGTTTGGCAGCCATTAGCGCACCTCGTTAGAATCGACGCCGGACACGCGGCGGCAGGAATACTCGTCCGTGGCAAACTTTGGCACTTGCACGGTCTCGAGCTCGCGGGCAAGCGCGGCCGAAAGCTCGATGCCGGCAGCGCGACGCACAGCATGAATCGCCAGCGGGGCCGAGATGCGACGGCGGTAGTCGGCCGAGCCCCACAGGTTGGTGCCATAGCTCAGCGCGCGTACGGACGCGGCCAGGGCGCGAAGCTCGTCCTCGGAAGGCTGCTCGGCGGTAAGGCCGCACGCCTCGCCCTGCAGCAGGGTCGCGCGCAGCGGGCGGGCACCCACAGTGACATGCCAGCTGTTGTTCCACCAGGCAGCGGTAACGTTCAGCGAGGGAAAGTCGGTCGCGGCCTTGCGCACGGCCTCGTAGCTCGCACGGTAATCGTGCTTGACGACCACGATGTGCTCGATCACGTCGCGCACGTAACCCATGTCAACAAACTCGGCGAGCGGCACGCGACCGGCGCCCGTCAGCTCAACATAGGAATCGAGCGCCAGGAAAGCCGAGAGCACGTCCGAGAAGCCAAAGCGGCCGTAGATGCTGCCGCCCACCGTGGCGGTATTGCGCAGCTGCACGCCCACGATATCGTGGACGGCGAACTCAAAGACATTGTTGACAAGCGCGTTGAGCTCGACATGGCGCTCGAGCTGGCGCAGGGTGCACATGGCTCCGATGCGAAACTCGGTCTCGGTCTCCTCGATCTGATCGAGTCCGCAGGCCGAAAGGTCAATCGCCGTCGCCACGCGACGCGAGCCCAGGCGCATCCAGATGCCGCCGCCCACAATCTTGTTGTTGCGGTTCTTCTGTAAGAGCTCATAGGCTTCGGCCGCGCTTCCAACACGGACGTAGGTACCGAACTTGAGCACGTTCTCCCCCATCTCTTCACTTGTCCAGTACTTTTAAGTGTACCAAACGAAGGGCCGCGACCTTCCACAGCACAAAAACCTCCCTCCCATCCATAACTTGCGGTGAAATACGGACTGTTTGTCGGGCTTAGGGCGCCCAACAGTCCGTATTTCACCGCAACTTAAGGGGCGGTCGGCAGAGGGCCGAGGGAAATGATCCATTTTCCTCCGTCGCATGCGGATCAAAAAAGGCTCCCAGCCGGATAGCTGGGAGCCTTATCACATGCTATGTCGAGCGAAGATTTAGCAGACGCCCTGGGCGAGCATAGCGTCGGCGACCTTCAGGAAGCCGGCGATGTTAGCGCCCATGACAAAGTTGCCCTCCTGGCCGTACTCCTTGGCGGTGTCGTCCACGTTGTGGAACATGCCGCGCATGAGCTGCTCGAGCTTGCCGTCGACCTCCTCGAAGGTCCAGGACAGGTGCTCAGCGTTCTGGCTCATCTCCAGGCCGGACACGAGCACGCCGCCGGCGTTGGCAGCCTTACCGGGCATAAAGGCAACGCCGTTCTCCTGGAAGTAAGTCGTGGCCTCGATGGTCGTGGGCATGTTCGCGCCCTCGCCGACCACCTTGCAGCCGTTGGCGACGAGCGCCTGGGCGTCCTCGAGCAGCAGCGTGTTCTCGCGAGCGCAGGGCAGCTGCCAAACGCCACGGCCGTCGCCCTCGTGCCACACGGCGTTGGGCTTCTCGTCAACGTACATAGCGAGCGTAACGCCCTTGTCGTGGCCGGAGCGCTTCTTGTTGTAGACGTGCTCGAGCACGGTGTAGTCGATGCCGTCGGGATCCTCGACCCAGCCGTGAGTATCGGAGCAGGCCAGCACCTTGCCGCCGAGCTGGGAGACCTTCTGGACGGCGTAGATGGCGACGTTACCGGAGCCGTGAACGACGACGTTCTTGCCCTCGAAGGAGTCGCCGCGGCTCTTGAGGTACTCGTCCACAAAGTAGGCCAGGCCGTAGCCGGTGGCCTCGGTACGGGCAAGCGAGCCGCCAAAGGAGAGGCCCTTGCCGGTAAGGACGCCGGTCCACTCGTTGGTCAGGCGCTTGTACTGACCGAACAGGTAGGCAACCTCGCGGCCGCCAACGCCCAGGTCGCCGGCGGGAACGTCGGTGTTGGGGCCGATGTGGCGATAGAGCTCGGTCATGAAAGACTGGCAGAAGTGCATGATCTCGTTGTTGGACTTGCCCTTGGGGTCAAAGTCGGAGCCGCCCTTGCCGCCGCCCATGGGAAGGGTGGTCAGGCTGTTCTTGAGGATCTGCTCCAGACCCAGGAACTTGAGCATACCCAGGGTGACCGTCGGGTTAAAGCGCAGGCCGCCCTTGTAGGGTCCAATGGCAGAGTTGAACTCGACACGGTAACCGCGGTTGACCTGAACCTTGCCCTGGTCGTCGACCCAGGGAACACGGAACATGACGATGCGCTCGGGCTCGACGAGGCGCTCCAGCAGGGCGGCCTCCTCGTACTCGGGGTGGGCGTCGAGCGCCGGCTGGATGGTGCCGAGGATCTCGGTCGCGGCCTGGATGAACTCAGGCTGCTCGGGATAGCGGGCCTTGAGCTCTTCGAGAACTTTCTGCGTGTAGCTCATGCTTCCTCCAATGATGGGAAACGAAAATGTTGGTCGCGGCACCCCATGCGCCGCGAGCTTTATCGTGTATGGATAATATCGCACTGTTGCGGCAAAGTTTCGCATAAGCCGACGAGCGGATGTTTCGTTTTGATTACGATGCAGGTAGAAGCGTTTTTGAGTGCCTGACATGCAAAACCCGTGTTTCAAACCTGTTTCGTCCACGTGTTCCAAACCACCACATTGGGGACAGGCACCTTTATGGTGGTGCTGACGGTTAGAGGACGAGCTGATGATAGTCGGCGGGGGTTATGCGGCCTTCGGTGGCAGCGCGGAAGGCGGCGAGTGCATCGCCCGAGAACGGCATGGCCCAGCACAGCCCGCAGCCGGCGGTGATGGAGCCGGGCAGCGGCATGATGCGCCCGGGCACACCGGCGGCAAGGCACAGCTGCTCGCATTCCATCACATCGAAGGTGCTATCGAACGAAACGATGATCTTGCGTTCATGGTCGAGAGCATCACCGGACGGGCCTTCGCGGTGTGCATCGCGATACGCAGCCGCCGCTGCCTCTTCCTCGGCCGTATGTCCACAGCCGCCGCGGCCGCAGGTGCAAGGCTCGGACCCATCGCAAGTGCAAGGTTCTCCCGTGTCGGGACAAATATCGTGAGACATGGCAACTCCAATCGTCTAGGCGAGCAACTCGGCCGCCGCAAACTCCTCGGGCGTATTGACGTTCTCGAAGCAGAGCGTCGAACCCGCGGCCTTAACGATCTGCGGCTCATCCATATAACCGGCCTGAACGCGATTGATCAGGCAGCGAATGCGCTGGCGGTCGCAGGCAAGCAGCTCATGGGCAACCGGCGCACACGCGTCACGGCGCCAGACGGCGCAAAGCGGCTCAATCCCCCGCTCCTCACGCGGCACGCACACATCGAGCGCCTCGGCCTCAACATGACCGGCAAGCGCGCCGATGAGTTCCGGCGAGACAAACGGCATATCGCAGGCAACGATCGCCACGAGAGGCAGCCGAGCCGCAGCCAACGAGCTCGCGATGCCGCGCATGGCGCCCGCAGAGCCTTCAAGGTCCGCCACCACACGCGGCACCAGGCCGCCAAACGTGCGCTCCTCAAGGTAGGCAAGCTCGCTGGGACGCGACGTCGTCACGACCAACTCGCCGGCAACTGGCGCCAGCCGACCCAGCACGCGCTCGATGAGCGGCTCGCCGCAAAACGCCATGCGCGCCTTATCGCAGCCCATGCGCGACGACAACCCGCCCGCCTGGACGACACAAGAAAGATCGGCACGTCTTACGGCAGTCATACGGCAAAACACCTCCATCGGCACGTTCAAAATCCAGCGCACGAAGCTAAATACAGCCGCCGAAATAACGGCGCTACGAAAAGCTCGTACAAAAACAAAACAGCGCCTTTGCGGCACGCAGCAAGACCGCGAGCACAAAAGCGCTGGTAGCGTATGGCGGGAACGTATGTGAATCGAACACATCCAAGACGTTTTGCACGCCTCGCAACGGTTTTGAGGACCGCGGAGCCCACCGGAGCCCATCCGTTCCCAAGTGCGGCGGTATTTTACCAAACCGAAACGGCTCCATCCCAAAAAGACGAGCAAGAAGTTGCGGTGGAATAGTTCCTGTATTTGCTGCCAAAGCCTCCAAATAGGAACTATTTCACCGCAACTGAGGAGGTGGGGCGGGGCGGCCGATCTAGCGCAGGGACCTCAGGCCGCCGGCGTCTTTGTCGAGCACCGTAAAGCGCACGGCATCCAGGTGTTCCAAGATGCTGATGGCACGTTTGCGCGACACACCCAGGGCCTCGCGCAGCACGCTCGTGGTGGCAGCGCCGCCGGCTGCCTCAATGGCAGCGGCAACAAGCTCGCGCGCATGGGCCTCGGCGGCAGCGGACAGGGCAACGTCGCGCTCGACCTTAACGATCGAGCGGTTGAGCGAAAGCTCGCGCAGGGCACGCGTCATGGTGTCGCGATCGAGCTGCAGTTGCTCGCCCACCTCGGGCAACGTCGGTGCATCGAGGCCGGCTTCGTCCAGCAAGGCAACGATACGTTCGCAGGCTTCGCGAACCACGCGTGCCGCCGCGGCGGCCGAATGCGGATCGAATACCTCGGCGCCCTCGGCGGCGCACACGCCACGCGAGCAGCCCTCGGCAATCAGAGCCGCGGCAACGCCATCATCAGCGGCAGACCACGCAGCATGGGCAACGGCGCCGGGCGTAAAGCCCGTCTCCTTGGGGGCAGCCGCGTGCATGGCGGACAGGGTCGCTGCCAGTGCATCCATCGCGGCGTCGAGCACGGCGGCATTCACATACAGCGCATCGCCCGAGCCGGCAAGCTTGTAAACAACACCTCGCGCCACCAGCTCGTTCAGCGCGGCGTCGGCCTCAACGGAAACAAGATCTAGCGCTGCGGCAACGTCGGCAACCACGACCGGCAACGCCTGCAGCGCCAGCCACGCATCCACACCAGCGACGGCATCGCCGGCCTCAAGCGCCGCAAGCAGCGTGCGCTCCCCCGCCGAAAGCTCGCGCGAGCGACGGCAGCGCGAAAGCAGTACGCGCCCGCCGCCAATGAGCATAACGGGCGAATACGACAGCACCACGGCGTGGTCTCCAGCGCGCAGCGGCAGCGGCTCCTCCAAGCGCACCTGTACGGTACGGGTCTCGCCCACCGCCATGGGGGCCTCGCCCTCCAAAAGCATGATGCGGCCGACAACCTCGGCCGTGCCGGCCATCACATGCACGCGCGCGCCCGACTCGAGCACGCGCGGCTTGGCGCCCTCGCGACCCAGGTAGGTGAACGTCATCATAAAGCGCAACGTCTGACCAAAGCGGTCCGCCACGCCGAGCATCTCGCCACGGTCAAGTGCCGCGACACCGTCACCTACCAGGTTGAGCGCCACGCGTTGCCCAGGCAGCGCGCGCGGCGTATCGCCATGCACCTGAATCCCGCGCACACGACAGACCGTACGCGACGGTAAAGCCATCAGCTCGTCACCCACCGCAACGGGCGCATCGTGCAGCGTTCCCGTCACGACAGTGCCGACGCCCTTGATCGTAAAGCAGCGGTCAATCGGCAGGCGCGGCGCGGCATCGCCACGCTCGGCACGCTCGCGACAGGAATCCCAGCAGGCACTTACCTGCTCGTCGAGCACCGCAAGGAGCCCGTCGATCCCCTCGCCCGTCTTAGACGACACGGGCACAATCGGCGCGCCCGCAAACACGGTACCCAACAAAAAGTCATCGACATCGAGCTCGGCAAGCTCGGTCATCTCGGCATCGGCCAGATCGCGCATGGTCAGCGCCACCACCATATGCGTGACACCCAGCAACTCCAGTACATGCACGTGCTCACGCGTCTGCGGCATTACGCCCTCAACGGCCGATACCACCAGCACGGCGACGTCGATACCCGTGGCACCCTGCACCATGGCGCGCAAGTAATGCGCATGGCCCGGCACGTCGACCAGACCAACGATCTTGCCACTCGGCAGCGCCAGCTCGCCAAAGCCAAGCTCCACCGTCATGCCGCGACGGCGCTCAACCTCCAGACGGTCGGGGTTTTTACCCGTCAGCGCCTCGATGAGCGCCGACTTACCGTGGTCGACATGACCCGCCGTGCCAACGATAACGGGACACTCCACCAGCACTTGAACCTCACTCATCGAGCAATCGCCTTCTCAACGCACGCGACGAGCGTCGATGCCGCCGTCTCGATATCGCGGTCGCCTACGAGCGTGCGCACATCAAACAGAATGCGGTCGTGCGAGGCGCGCGTGACGACCGGCGTATCGAAGTCTTGAACGAGCGAGCGCTTGAGCGCGTCGACGGACAGGCGCCCGTCGACCGGGCAGACGGCCACGCACTTCGTGGGCAACTCGACGGTAGGCAGCGAGCCGCCGCCGGGAGTCGACGACTCTTCGACGATCTCCACCTGAACGGCGCACGGGCGACCCGCCTTATCGAGGCCTGCCACCATCAGCTCGCGCAGCTTGCGTGCGCGACGCTCCAGATGAGCCTGCGGAAGCGTGAGCATGTTGAGCACCGGCACCTCGCGATGGGCCACATCCGCCCCATCCATATAAATGCGCAGTGTAGCCTCGAGCGCAGCCAGTGCGAGCTTGCCCGGGCGCAGGGCACGCATAAGCGGATGCGACCCGCAAGCCTGGACCAGATCGCGACGGCCCATGATAATGCCCGCCTGTGCGGCACCGAGCAGCTTATCGCCCGAGCATGACACGATATCGAGCCCCGCCGCGACCGAAGCCGGCGTGGTTTCTTCGCCTCCGCGCACCAAGATGTCGTCGGGCAACAGCGCGCCCGACCCCTGGTCCTCGTAGAACAGCAGGCCATGCTTGTGAGCAAGCGCCGCAAGCTCCCGAGAACCCACCTCCTCGTGAAAACCCTCGATGCGATAGTTGGAAGGATGGACCTTGAGGATCATTGCCGTATCGGGCGTAATGGCGCGCTCGTAGTCGCTCAAATGCGTGCGGTTGGTGGCCCCGACCTCAACGAGCTTGGCACCCGAGGCCTCCATAACATCGGGGATACGGAAACTGCCGCCGATCTCGACAAGCTCGCCGCGGCTGACGATGACCTCCTTGCCTGCGGCATGGG
>CABUBZ010000063.1 GCA_902489945.1 uncultured Collinsella sp. | reverse complement strand
CCCGTGGGGAGGCGAAACCCGCCGAACTGGGCTTTTCGGGCACGAACAACCTGGTGGGCCTGTGGGAAACACCCACAGGACTGTCTGCAGCAATGCGGGAGCGCTATCCGGACATTGGGTCCACGCTATGCGGATTCGATGCGCAGATGGCGCCGTCTGGATAGCGAGGTTTACGGGACATGGCATTGACCCCCAACGAGGCATATGCGGCCAAGCAGCCGTTTGTGGACAAGGAGACACTCGAGCATATCGTCGAGCAGTTCCCCACGCCGTTTCATCTATACGACGAGGCGGGCATCCGCCGCAACATGCAAGAAGTGCGCGACGCCTTTGCATGGAACCCGGGCTTTAAGGAATACTTTGCCGTCAAGGCCAACCCCAACCCGGCGCTCATCTCCATTCTCAACGAATACGGCTGCGGCTGCGATTGCTCGAGCTATACCGAGCTCATGATCGCCCGCTCACTGGGTATCACGGGACACGACATCATGTTCTCGTCCAACGACACACCGGCTGCCGACTTTGAGCTCGCCGACAAGCTGGGTGCCATCGTCAACTTTGACGACATCAGCCACATCGGGTTCTTTGAGCGCGTTGCGGGGCCCATCCCCAAGACGGTCAGCTGCCGCTTTAATCCAGGCGGCCTGTTCCAGCTCTCCAACGGCATCATGGACAACCCGGGCGACTCCAAATATGGCATGACCACCGAGCAGCTCTTCGAGGCCTTCCGCATGCTCAAGGCCAAGGGCGCCGAGGACTTTGGCATCCACGCATTCCTTGCCAGCAACACTGTCACCAACGACTACTACCCCAAGCTCGCGCGCATCCTCTTTGAGCTTGCCGTACGCCTGGAGCGCGAGACCGGCGCACACGTCGCCTTCATCAATCTGTCCGGCGGCGTCGGCATCCCCTACCTGCCCGAGCAGCAGACCAACGACATTCGCGCCATCGGCGAGGGAGTACACGCGGCATACGACGAGATCCTGGTTCCCGCCGGCATGGGCGATGTGGCGATCTGCACCGAGATGGGCCGCTTTATGATGGGCCCCTACGGCTGCCTGGTCACCAAGGCCATCCACGAGAAGCAGATCTACAAGGACTATATCGGTGTCGATGCAAGCGCCGTCGATTTGATTCGCCCTGCCATGTATGGCGCCTACCACCACATTACGGTAATGGGTCAGCCGGGCGGCGCCGACAAGGCCACAGCGTCCGTCACGAACACCTATGACATCACGGGCAACCTATGCGAAAACAACGACAAGTTCGCTATCGATCGCGAGCTGCCGCATATCGACATGGGTGACCTGCTTGTAATCCACGATACCGGTGCGCATGGCTACTCCATGGGCTACAACTACAACGGACGGCTGCGCTCGGCCGAGGTCCTGCTGCGCCCCGATAGCGCGGCCGACCTCATCCGCCGCGCCGAGCGCCCGGGCGATTACTTTGCCACGCTCGACGTGCTGCCGTGCGGCCGAGAGCTGCTGGCCAAGTCGCGCGCCGAAAGTGCACGCCGTCGCGCCAAAGACGAGCGCTTGGCAGTCGCAGCTCAATGGAACAAACGCATCCAGATCGCAGAGGCGAAGGGGAAGAACATGGACATCCGCAATCTCGAGGGCTCAACCGTCGCCCTAGTTACGCCGTTTAAAAAGGACGGCAGTGTCGACTTTGACGCGCTTGGGCGCCTTATCGATTTCCACCTGCAAAACGGCACCGACGCCATCCTCACCCTAGGCACCACCGGCGAGAGCGCCACGATGACCGACGACGAGGACAACTCCGTTGTCGCCGCGGTGGTCAAGCAAGTTGCAGGACGCGTCCCCGTCATCGCCGGCTCGGGCTCCAACTCCACGCAGACCATGCTCACCAAGTCGCTTACTTACCAGGGCTTGGGAGCCGACGGCCTGCTGCTCATTACCCCCTACTACAACAAGTCTAACGAAGAGGGTATCTATCAGCACTTTAAGACCGTAGCCGATGCCGTGGACATTCCCTGCATCCTGTACAACATCCCCGGTCGTTGCGGCTGCGGTATCAGCGAGCACAACGTAGAGCGCCTGGCCGCACATCCCAACATCATGGGTATTAAGGAAGCCTCGGGCGACGTCGCCTACGCGGCCAAGATCGCTCACCTGCTGTCAGACGACTTCCGCATGTACTCGGGCGAGGACGCGCTTACCGTGCCGCTCATGAGCCTGGGCGCCTCGGGCACCATCAGCGTGTGGGCCGATGTTCAGCCGCAGCTCGTGCACGACATGTGCCACGCCTATTTGGACGGCGACGTGGAGCGCGCCCGCGATATCCAGATTGCCGGTCAGCCGCTCATCAATGCCCTCTTTAGCGAGGTCAACCCCATCCCCGTTAAGGAAGCGCTCGCCCAGATGGGCATGATCGAGGCAAACTACCGTATGCCGCTGTGCCCCATGGCAGACGACACGCGATCCGCACTTACCGATGCTCTGAAGGGAGCTGGTCTGCTTGATTAAGACCGTCATTATGGGAACGGGCCGCATGGGCTCGCTCATCCGCACCACCGCCGAAAGCATTGTCGATGCCGCCGGGCAGCCCGTTTTTGATATCGTGGCCCAGATTGGCTTCGATTTGAGCGAGCTCGAGAACGCACCGGCTGCCGATGTGATTATCGACTTCTCGAACGTCGCGACCTTCGACGCTGTCGTCGCCTATGTCGAGCGCACGGGCGCGGCGTTGGTCTCAGGCACCACAGGCTACACCCCCGAGCAGATGGACCGCCTGCGTGAGCTGGGCCAGAACACCCGCGTTATGCACTCGGGCAATTACTCCATCGGTATCGCAGCCCTGCGCCATCTGGTAGCGCAGGCTACACGCGAGCTGCCCGGCTTTGACTGCGAAATCGTCGAGACGCACCATAACCAAAAGGTCGACGCCCCCAGCGGCACTGCCAAGTTGTTGCTCGACGCCGTCGTCGAAGCCGAGCCCGAGGCAGGCTACCACCCCGTCTATGGCCGCGAGGGCATGTGCGGAGCACGCGATCCCAAGGAGATCGGCATGCACTCGCTGCGCGGTGGCACTGTCGCCGGCGTCCACGAAGTGAGTTTCTTTGGCCAGGACGAGGAGGTCACGCTCACCCACCGCGCCACGAGCCGTCAGATCTTTGTCAACGGCGCCCTGGCAGCCGCGCAGAAGCTCGTCGCCCGCGAACCCAGCTTCTATACGTTCGACCAGGTCATGTTTGCCTAACCAGGTATCAACCGAATCCACCCAAAGGAGAGATAGCGAATGAGCAACGCAGCCGAGATGGATGCCCAGGAGATTATCAATTACATCGCCACCGCGCCTAAAAAGACGCCTGTCAAGCTGTATGTGCGCGAGAAACCCGGCATGAAGGTTGCCTGGGGCGACGCACATGTCTACGGCGGCCGTCGCGGCAAGACCGTCTTTGGCGACTGGGACGAGCTCAAAGCCATCCTGGACGCCAACGCCGATTCCATCGATTACTACGACGTCGAGAATGACTGCCGCAACTCCGCCGTCCCCATGCTCGACCTTAAGGGCATCAACGCCCGCATCGAGCCGGGCGCGATCATCCGCGACCGCGTCGAGATTGGCGACCGTGCCGTCATCATGATGGGCGCCATCATCAACATCGGCTCCGTTATCGGCGAGGGTTCCATGATCGATATGGGCGCCGTGCTGGGCGGTCGCGCCACCGTGGGCAAGAACTGCCACATCGGCGCCGGCACCGTGCTGGCAGGCGTTGTGGAGCCCGCCAGCGCCACGCCCGTCATCATCGAGGACGATGTCATGATCGGCGCAAACGCCGTGGTCCTGGAAGGCGTGCACGTGGGCAAGGGTGCTGTAGTTGCCGCCGGCGCCGTGTGCGTCGAGGACGTCCCCGCCGGCGCCGTCGTGGCCGGTGTCCCCGCCCGCGCCATCAAGATGCGCGACGAGAAGACCGACAGCAAGACCGGCCTGGAAGAGGGCCTGCGCCAGCTTTAATAGTTACGGCGTTTTACCAAACGCCGTAACGGCCCGACGCTGCAAACGCCCCTAAGCGGCAATCTGACGTTCAATCGTCGGGCATGACCAGAAGGTCAATGCCCTCCTCTTTCGCGTCACCTTGCTCGCCTAGGGGCGTTTTCGCTGACGTATGCTCAACCTACGGCGCAATGTCGGCAACCAAGCCGAAAACAAAAAAGGCCGAAGCACCATCGGAACTTCGGCCTTCCCTATCTCAGGGTTCCGTCGTATTCAACCATGGCGGGTCGCTTTGACAGGCGCCCTGCGGCCGTCTTATAGACCTCGGAACGGTCGCGCCGCCCTATTGCCACGATCTCGGCAATCTCAACCGTTCCGTCCTCCCGGATTCGAAAAACCATTCGGAGTCCTGCATTCCGCCATTTGATCTTTTTGCAGCCGGCAAGCTCGCCGTGAAGCGGCGTTCCAATTTCATCAGCGCGCGTCTTTAATTTCGCGACTGCAATACGGACGAGCCTTCGCTGAGATCCATCTAGTTTTTGATATTCCTTCTCGACGTCTCGATTCAAAAAGCCGACGACAAAATGCCCACTCATTCGAAAAGATCCTCATCGGGGATCGCGTCCGGATCTATCGACTCAAACTCTGCGAGCTCCTCGGCAGTTAAGGCGTCCTCAAATGGAGCAAACTCATGCGGACCATGCTTGACTCGATCCGCAGCGATGCGATTTATCTCAAGTTCGCGCAGATACTGCAGCGCGCCGTACATTTCCTCATAGGCAGCATAGTCGATAATCACGGTATCGATATCGTTATGATCGGCAATGAACTGTGGTGCGCGTTTTGCGCGTTTACGAATGGCAGATAAAGACTTGCTTGCTTCGGTAGCCGAAACAACCTGGTCTTTTGTAAACACCGGTTTTTCCAGAACAAGTGGGGACATTTTGACCTCCAAAAAATAATCTGGATTATATTTCAAAGTATACTTCAAAATATAATCCAGACTTTTATTCGAAAGAAAAAGCCCTATCGATTCTCGATGCTACCGATGTTTTTGAGCTCGATGGAGATGAGGCCGTTGGGCTCGTTGACGAACTCGATATACTCGGAGTTCGAACCCATCTCGGCCGGGAAGCTGATCTCGATGCCCGTGTCGGTACGAATCTTGTGATTGCGCACGGCCGCGCGTTCGACCTGCTTGCGCTCCACGGGCACGCGCTCGGGCACCTTCTCCTCGGTCAGCGCCGCACGCACGTTCTCCTTGATAACCGGCTCGTCCTCAAAGACCTCATCGACGATATCCCAAGGCGGCAGCTCCTCGTCATCCTCAACCTTCTCGGCAACGGCAGCCTTAACCTTGGCGAGTGCCACGGCCGTATTGGCACCATGCTCCTCGGCGACTTCCTCGACCACACGCGTCACGGTGTCGATGACCTCCTTGCCCGATACACCCGTGTCGCACTGCAGCAGGCCATCGGGGATAAGCATACGGTCCTCGCCGGCAATCTTGCGCTTCTTGTCCACGTAGCCGATCTCCATGGTACTCGCGCGCACGATGGCATAGCTCGGCACCTTTTGCGAGGGGTTCGGCAGAATGGCGTAGTGGCGCGCGATGTCGTTGCGTACCCCCCCCTCCTCGCGGCCCACTTCGTGCATAAAAGCCTGCTTGGAGCCCAGCAGCATCACGGCAAACCAGCGGGCATCCTCATCGTCGTCAAAATCGGCCACGAGCACGTCGGTGGACTCGGCTTTCTCGGCTTTGGTGAGCTCGGAAGAGATGAACTCCGCAATCTGCTGCGACAGGTCCACGAACTCACGCTCGCCAAAGAAATAGCCCTTGAGCTCACCGCCGAATGCGGAGTTCTCGGCAAACGTGGCGCGCTTGTTATCGGCAGAGGTGCGGGCACGGCGCAGGTGCGTGGTCACAAAGTTGCACACGGTTCGACTCTCGATATCGAGCTCGCGCTGGCTCATAACGTTGACGGCAGAGTCAAAGTCCAGGATATGCAGAATCGCGTGATTGATTTTCATATACGGCATTCCGTTCTAGATCGATTTCGGCACGAACCAGTATAGCGGTCGAGCCCGCTCCAGGCGTATCGAAGATTGGCGCATCGGGGACGGGTTGCTCTGCACCAATGGTTAGCGCAGGAACTCGGACTGCCACACCTCGAGCTGTTCTGCCAGGCTCTTACCGCTAGAAGGCACGCTGAACTCGGGACGTCTGGGCAGCAGCGCACACTTAAGGATTGCCACGATGGTCTGCGAGACAAAGCGTCGCGTATCCTTTTCAAACCCTTGCGCAGCCTGGAGCATCACGGGCAGGCTCTCGCGCAGATTCCCAGCGATATCCGCAAACCGCTCAGCACCCGTAGCCTCAAACACGGAGAACAACGCATCTACAAAACGCTCGCGCTCGCTAGGCGACACCGCAAGCAGCATCTCGCGAATGGAGCCATCAACGTATCGAGCACCGGCGGACAGGCGCTCACAGTACACGAAGTCGCGACCATCAACCACCCAGCTAAAGGGATTGTGCTGCAGCAGGCTGAACTCGGTGCTCTCAACGATGGCATAGTCCTCCTGTGTCTCGAACATCATGCCAAAGATCGACGACCGAGGTAGCGTCTTGTCGATTCGACCGGATAGATCGGCGAAGGCGTTGCCGCTCAGAAACTCCTCGACGAAGCCCGGACCATCATGGGAATACGCCCGTTCGATTCGCTCACGGGCGACATCGGGGCACATCGCCGCACCGTACACCGCAAGGTTTCCACCCTTGGAATGACCTCCGCACAAAAGCGGCCCGTCAATCGCATCCGCCGCCTCGTCTACATAACGCGCCGCGGATTCCTGGGCCGGCACAGGACACCGGAACGCCATGTTAAAGTCCTCTTTCCAGCCCACAATCGTGCTGTCGGTCCCCCGGAAGGCAAGATAGCTAAACCCCGCCGGAAATCGGAACGTCATGGCCGCAAACTGCTCCGTTGTCTCGGCATCACTCACGCTACGATAGCCGCAAACACGAACGCCACGGTAGCGAGGGCTTGCTGCCACAGCCTCCAACAGGGCACGACTCCCCTCCGGATCCCACAGGTCGCCAATCATGTCTTGGTAGCACTCGGCGCGCAGCAGCTCGCGTACGTCTAGGCCCTGCCAGTTCGTCAGCTCCGCCATATCACCCGGCAAACGCAAATAGGACAACCACGCAAAGACCAGGCTATCCACCGCGCAGAACGGCCGTTCCTCAAACGGATCAAACGCTGTCTGGGCATAGGTCAAAAAATTAGGCGAATCCGACATGGCCCTCCCATCAACTATGGTGCATTGGGGTCAGGTTACTTTGCACCAAAAAGGCGCCCGGGCCGTGTGGACCCGGACGCCTTCATTGTAGCTTTTCGCTCTAGCGAGCTTGATTTAGCAGGAGAAGTCGACGCTGTCGATGATGTCCTTGAGGGCCTTGGCGGAGGCGGTGAGCTCATGCTGCTCGTCATCGTTCAGCGGCACGGGGACGCGGCAGACGACGCCGTCGCGGCCAACGACCGTCGGCATGGAGATAGCCAGATCGGACAGGCCATACTCGCCCACCATGAGCGAGGAAACGGGCAGAACGGTCTGCTCATCGCGCATGACAGCGGTGCAGATGCGCTTGACGGCCATGGCGACGCCGTAGTAGGTGGCGTGCTTCTTCTCGATGATGGTGTAGGCGGAGTTCTTGACGTCCTCGGCGATACGCTTCTCGGCAGCCTCGTGCTCCAGGTGGCCGTGAAGCTCGCAGAAGGTGTTCAGCGGAACGCCAGCAACCTGAGCGCTGGACCAAGCGACAAACTCGGAGTCGCCGTGCTCGCCCATGACATAGGCCTGGACATCGCGCGGGTCAACCTCGACGTGAGCGCCAAGCATCTGCTGCAGACGGCCGGTGTCGAGCACGGTGCCGGAGCCGATGACATGGCCCTCGGGCAAGCCGGACATCTTGATGGCGGCATAGGTCAGAACATCGACCGGGTTGGAGACGATGAGCAGAATGCCGTCAAAGCCAGACTTCTTAATCTCGGGGATAATGGACTTAAAGATATTGACGTTCTTGTTGACCAGGTCCAGGCGGGTCTCACCGGGCTTCTGGGCAGCGCCAGCGGTGACGACGATCATGGCGGCGTCGGCGACATCGGAATAATCGCCGGCATAGATCTTCATCGGCTCGGCAAACGTCATGCCGTGCGCGATATCCAGGGCCTCACCCTCGGCGCGGTTCTTGTCCACGTCGATGAGGACCATCTCGGAGAACAGACCACTCTGCATCAGCGCGAACGCCGAAGACGAACCGACGAAACCGCAGCCGACAATAGCGACCTTCTTCTCGTTAACCATTAGAAACTCCCATCTCACTCCACAAACAAGCCGCCCGGGAACGACCCGAGCGGCTTGCCGTAATCCCAATACATCCAATCGGGACTTTGATTATGCTCCTATTCGCAGCCAAAAATCGACCGTTTACCGAAATTGTTTGCAGGATTCGTAAAATAACTGCACGAAATCGGTTTCGAGCTATTGACGAGTCGAAATAGCTTTCTAATACAGGCCCGCCTCGCGAATGGCCTCGACAGCCAAAGCAATCTGATCGGGTGGCAGAACCAGCGCCATGCGCACGTGCCCCTCGCCCGAAGGACCAAAGCTCGCGCCCGGCGTCACCACAACGCCGGCCTTCTCCATGAGCTCCTCGCAAAACGCCATGGAATCGGTGCGACCACCGGGAAGCTTGGCCCACACAAACATAGAGCCATGCGCGTTGGGACGCTCCCAGCCCAGGCCCTCAAGACCGTCGCACAGGACATCGCGGCGCTCCTGGTACTTCAGACGCTGTGCCTCGACCTCATCGCGCGGGCCATTAAGGCACGCGATAGCAGCCTTCTGGATCGGGAAAAACATACCGAAGTCGATCTGGCCGCGCAGCTTGGCAAAGGCCGAGACCACATCCTCGCGACCGACCAAAAAGCCGATGCGGGCACCGGTGACGTTAAACGACTTAGAGAGCGAGAAGAACTCCACGCCCACCTCGAGCGCGCCAGGGTACTGCAAGAAGCTGCCACCCGGCTCGCCGTCGAACACGATATCGGAGTAGGCATTGTCATGAACGATCAACAGATCATGCTCGCGGGCAAAGGCGATAATCTCCTCGTAGACCTCGGGCGTACCCACCGAGCCGACCGGGTTGGCGGGCAACGACACGATCATATACTTGGCACGGTCGGCCACCTCGGGATCGATGCCCGCCACATAGGGCAGGTAATTATGCTCGGCAACCAGCGGATAGTATTCGAGCTTGGCATCGGCGATCTTGGCACCCGCCTCAAAGACCGGGTAGCACGGATCGGGAACCAGAATGGTGTCACCCGGATCGAGCAGGGCCAGGCCCAAATGGCCCACGCCCTCCTGCGTGCCGTTGCACGACTGCACCATGGACGGCGTAATGCCGGAGACACCAAAGCGACGCTCGTAGTAATCGCACACGGACTGCTTGAGTTCGGGCAGGTCGCGCAGGGCATACTTCCACATCTCGGGATCTTGGGCTGCCTGCGTGAGCGCCTCGACCACGTGGTCGTACGGCTTAAAGTCGGGCGTGCCCACGCTCATGTTGTAAATGGTCTTGCCCTGAGCCTTCAGCGCGAGAAGCTTGTTGTTGAGCGAGGCGAAGACCTCCGCGCCAAAGCGGTCGAGACGCTGCGATGCCTGCATGGTGCCACCTTTCGATATAAAAAACGCGGCGCTCCGACAAGAGCGCCGCGCGATACGGGCCATCAGATTGCAAAAGTGTAACGCTTGCAACCCCCGTATTGGTTCAATTTAGCCAACCTTAGTCAACTGGATTGAGCGCGTCGATCTGGGCGAGCCACAGGCGCGAGCTGGCGTCACTCGGCATGCGCCAATCGCCGCGCGGACTGAGCGTCACCGAGCCCACCTTGGGGCCATCGGGCAGGCAGCTGCGCTTAAACTGCTGGGCAAAGAAGCGACGGTAGAACGTACGTAGCCACGTGTGGACGGTCTTGGCGTCGTAGACACCCTCGAAGCTCTTGAGCGCCATGTGGTAGATCTTGCCCGGCTCAAAGCCAAAACGCAGCAGGTAGTAGAGGAAGTAGTCGTGCAGCTCGTACGGGCCCACCAAATCCTCGGTCTTCTGCGCAATCTCGCCGTCGCCCGTGGGCGGCAGAAGCTCGGGGGACACCGGCGTATCGAGGATGTCGAGCAAGACCTCGG
>CABUBZ010000062.1 GCA_902489945.1 uncultured Collinsella sp. | reverse complement strand
CGATAAACAAAAAACGTACCCGAACCCTTTCTCGTAAAGAATCGGGTTCGAGTACGAACTGAATGCTGGAGCAATAAAAAACCACCACAAAGGTGCCTGTCCCCTTTGTGGTGGTTTTGGTCGGTTAGGCGAGGAGGGTGTGGCCGTAGGCGTTGGCGGCCTTGATGGCGGCGGCGAACTTCTCGTCGGTGAAGGGCTCCGGGTTGCCCTGCTTCCACTCGTTGGTGGCATGCGCGTACTCGCACAGGGCGGGGATATCGGCCTCGGAAAGCCCGACCTGCTCAAGCGTCACGGGCAGGCCCATCTGCTTGTTAAAGGCGGCGTAGCGCTCAAGGTTCTTGGTATCGTCCGTATAGGCAAACAGGACGAGCACGCCCAAGCTCACGACCTCGCCGTGCAGATAGGTTCCCTCGCGCGGAATGCTGCACGTCGCATTGTAGAACGCGTGCGCCACGCTCGAGTTGTAGTAGTAATCGTTTTGGTTGGTCAGGTTCGAGACATAGCCCGTGTTGACCACGATGTCGAGCGCAATCTGCTTGACGGCCTCGCTCGACAGATTCCGGCGCACGTCCTCAAGACCCTGGACGCCATAAGTAAACAGCGGCTCGGAGCAGGTGTGGGCGAGTGCCAGGCCAAGACCGGCGGTATGCTCCAAATTGCCGGCGCTCGTGGCGTATTCGACCTCAGGCTGCTTAGACAGGGCATCGCCCACGCCGGCCCAGAAGTACTCCGCCGGAGCTTCGGCGATGATCTTGGGGTTGATGAAGATGTGCGCCGGTCGGTTGGGGTACGAATAGCCCTCGAGCGAGCCGTCGTCGTTGTACACGACGGCAATGGCGGTCGCGGCGGAGCAGTTAGAACAGATCGTCGGGACGGTGAAGACGATCTTCTTGAGCTCGATGGCTGCGGTCTTCACGGTGTCGAGCGCCTTGCCGCCGCCGCATGCGATAAGCACGTCAGCTTCCTGGCAGGCAGGGGAGTTTACGACCTTGGCGATATTTGCGCGCGTACTGTTGGTGCCGTAGACGCGCGTCTCCAGAATTTCGACGTCGGTACCCGCCAGCGCAGCTTCGATACCGGGAAGTGCTGCGGCCAGTGCCCGCTTGCCACCGATGATCGCGACCTTCTTCGCGCCGTACTCCGCCAGTGTGGTTGGCAGCTCAGTAAAGCAATCCTCGCCAACGGTGTAGTCGCTCATTCCAATCGTGCGCATAGCAACCTTCTTTCGTTCGATAGAGTGCTTTCAGGTATTTTGCTCCTAGAGAAGAGCTGTAATAGCGAGAAATTTCGAACGTATAAAACCAGTGTTGAGGGTTTTTCGCCGGCGCGGAACGTGCTAGCATACACCGCATAAGCGTTGATGGGGACGAGTAGTCGGCCGTCCGCATGCTACAGAGAGCGGGGAGCGCTGAGAACCCGTGCATGCGACCGATGAAAATCACCCCGGAGCTGCGGTCCCAACGGTCGTGCCGTGCAGGTTCGTCTTAGTAGACATCGCCGAGATGGTCGTCGATACAGGCCAGCCGAGTAACGGATGCGAGCGCGCGAATATGCGGGCGAGGGCATCTAAGCTGGGTGGTTAAGCGAAGAGCTTTTACGGGCAGGCTGCCCGTTTTGTGGCGCTTCGTCCCAGCTTGTAGGGACGGGCGCTTTTTTGGTGCCCAGAGGGCGTGCGCGCCCATGACAAGAAAGGGGTACCGTGGCAAACGAGTACAAGCAGACGATGAATCTGCCCAAGACCGGTTTTCCCATGCGTGCTGGTCTTTCCAAGTCCGAGCCCAAGCGACTCAAGGATTGGCAGGACAACAAGGTCTACGAGCAGGTTCTGAAGAAGAACGAGGGTCACAAGAAGTTCGTGCTGCACGACGGCCCTCCGTACGCCAACGGCCCGATCCACATCGGCCACGCCATGAACAAGATCTCCAAGGACATGATCAACCGCTACTGGATGATGCAGGGCTATGAGGTTCCCTATGTCCCCGGTTGGGACTGTCATGGCCAGCCGATCGAGCATAAAGTCGAGGAGAAGCTCGGCACCGAGAAGTTCAACCAGACTTCCACTGCCAAGATTCGTGAGCTTTGCAACGAGTTCGCTGTCGAGAACATCGAGCTGCAGAAGGCCGGCTTCCGTCGCCTGGGCGTGCTCGGTGACTGGGATAACCCGTATCTGACGCTCTATCACCAGCATGACGCCGCCGACATCGAGGTCTTTAAGGCCATGTTCGATAAGGACATGATCTATCGCGGCCACAAGCCGGTTCACTGGTGCAAGCACTGCCACACCGCACTCGCCGAGGCCGAGATCGAGTACTCTGATGAGACGAGCCCGTCCATCTTCGTGCGCTTTGAGATGACCTCCAAGCCCGCCGGCCTCGAGAACTTCGAAGGCCCGGTCGACTTTATCATCTGGACGACCACGCCGTGGACCATCCCCTCCGACCAGGCCGTTTCCCTCAAGCCCGGCGCCGCCTATGTCGCCGTTGAGCACGATGGTCGTGCCGAGGTCATGCTCGAGGACTTGGCTCCCAAGTGCTGTGAGGAGTTTGGCTGGGAGTACACCCCGGTTATGGTCGACGGTAAGCCCTACGTGGTTCCCGCCGAGACCTTCCATCACATCCACTACAAGCAGCCGATCTTTGACGGTGTCGAGGGCGTGGCGCTGCTGGCTGATTACGTTGGTGTCGACGACGGTACCGGTATCGTCCACAACTCGCCCGGCCACGGCGTCGACGACTACTTTGCCTGCCTCAAGGAGGGCATCACCGACATCTGCATGCCGGTCGATGACGACGGCAAGTTCTACACCGGTGAGGAGTTTGGCACCGGTGGCCCCTTCAGTGGTATGGATACCGATGAGGCCAACCCGCATATCATCGAGTTCCTGCGCGAGCGCGGCACCCTGGTTCTCGAGAAGAAGATCACGCACAGCTATCCGCACTGCTGGCGCTGCAAGCACCCGGTGCTCTTCCGTGCTACCGACCAGTGGTTTGTCTCGATGGACAAGACCGGTTTGCGCGAGCAGGCTGGCAAGGAGGTTCGCGAGAACGTCAAGTGGTATCCGGCTCACGCCGCCAACCGCATCGGCGCCATGGTCGAGCAGCGTCCCGACTGGTGCATCAGCCGTCAGCGCAACTGGGGTGTGCCTATCCCCAGCTACACCTGCGCCGACTGCGGCGAGAAGGTCATGAACGACGCTACGCTCGACGCCGTCATCAAGCTCTTCCACGAGAAGGGCTCCGACGCCTGGTTCACCGACGCTCCCGAGAGTTACCTGGGCGAGGCCTGCGTCTGCCCCAAGTGCGGCGGCCATCACCTCAAGGCCGATAAGGACATCCTCGACGTGTGGTGGGATTCCGGCGTCTCCTGGAAGGCCGTCTGCGAGTACCGTCCCGAGCTGGAGTATCCGGCGGATGTGTACCTCGAGGGCTCCGACCAGCACCGCGGTTGGTTCCAGAGCTCGCTGCTCACCTCGGTGGGTGCCAACGGCCATGCTCCGTACAAGGCGGTCGTCTCGCAGGGTTTCACGCTCGACGGCCAGGGCCGCAAGATGTCCAAGTCGCTCGGTAACGTCATCGACCCCAACAAGGTCTGTGACGAGATGGGTGCCGACATCATCCGTCTGTGGGTTGCATCTGTCGATACCAGCTCCGACGTTTCCATCGACCACGAGATCCTCGCTCGTACGTCCGATGCCTACCGTCGTTTCCGCAACACGCTGCGCTTCCTGCTCTCCGAGCTCGAGGGCCAGTTTGAGCCCGAGACCGACGGCGTCGCCTTTGCCGACCTGTTGCCGCTCGACAAGCTCATGGTTGCCCGTCTGACCCAGGTCCAGGCCGAGGTCGACGACGCTTACTCTTGCTACGAGTTCCCGCGCGCTTACCGTGCGCTCTACGACTTCGTGGTTACCGAGCTCTCCAACGTGTATCTCGACGCCCTGAAGGACCGTCTGTACTGTGAGAAGCCCGGCTCGCTCGAGCGCCGCAGCGCCCAGACCGTGCTGGCCGAGCTCTTCTCGATGCTCATGCGCGACCTTCAGCCGATCCTGTCCTACACGGTTGACGAGGCCATGGCCTATGCGCCCGCCGGCTGCGTCGATCACCAGAAGTACGCCGCGCTGCTCGATTGGTACAAGTCGCCCATCACGTTCGACGAGGCCAATGAGTTTGAGGGCGTGCTCGAGGCTTCACTCGAGCTCCGTAGCGCCGTGACCAAGGCCCTTGAGGATGCCCGCTCCGCCGGTACCTTCACCAAGAGCCAGCAGGTCCGCGTCAAGGCGGTCGTTCCCGCCGAGATGTACGCGCTGCTGACCGGTGATAAGGCCGTCGACCTGGCCGAGTTCTACATCGTTTCCGATGTTGAGCTGACCCAGGGCGAGGAACTCTCCGTTGCCATCGAGGCAGCCGAGGGCGAGTGCTGCGACCGTTGCTGGAACTACCGCACCACCGTCGGCGAGTACAACGGCCACGCGCATATCTGCAAGCGCTGCGCGAATGCCCTTTAAGGCACGGTAACTCGGCATTTTAGTTATTGGGAGAATTTGGACGCCTTCGGCCCATTTGCTCCGCTGAATAAAAGCGGCATTCTGTTTTTCGGAATGCCGCTTTCTTTTTATGCTGGTTCTTTATCTGGCGTTAGCGAATATGTCGTGCGCTCTGCGTGTGGCAATATAAGATGGTTAATTGCGTTAAACGTAATTCGATGTTCTTGAGGGTAGGGGATTGATTTGGGTCGTTCTGCGGATATGACGCCGCCTTTGCGTTGGCGGTTGGGTGTTGCTGGTGGCGTGGCGTTGGCCGTGCTGCTTGTTGACCAGCTGACCAAGCTTGCGGTTCGTGCCGTTGGCGATGCTCTGCATGTGACTGTTATCCCCGGTGTGATCGACTTCCTTTTCGTGCGTAACATCGGTGCCGCCTTTAGCATGGGCGAGGGACATGGCCTCGCGTTTGCCGTTCTGGCGCTCGCGGTTATTGTCGCCATTGCCGTGTACCTGGTTCGTGCACCCCAGCTTGCCCATTTGGAGGTCATAGGTATGGCAATGGTCGCGGGCGGCGCCATCGGCAACGCGATCGATCGCTTGGCCATGGGCTTTGTGACCGATTTTATCGCCACCACCTTCATCGACTTTCCCGTCTTTAACGTTGCGGACATCGGTATTACCGTGGGTGTCGTGCTCGCCCTCATTGGTTACATGTTCTTAAGTCCCGCCGCTCGCGAGGTCGATGCGACCGCCGAGCTTAACGCCCGTGACGAGGCCCGCGCCAAGCGCAAGGCCAAACAACGTGGGGAGCGTGCCCGTAAGATTCGCGAAAGGAATGAGCGCTAATGGCCGACATCCATATTCTCGTTGCCGACGACACCGCTGGCCAGCGTCTCGACGCCTATCTGGGCGCCAACGACGGCTGCCCCACGCGCTCCGCTTGCGCGCATCTGATCGAGGGCGGTGCCGTTGCCGTCAACGGCGAGACATGCCTGTCAAAAAAGTATGCCGTGCGCTCCGGCGACCGTATTTCGGTCGATTTGCCCGAGCCGCACGATCCCACCGACGTGATTCCCGAGGCCATTCCCCTCGATATCCGCTACGAGGACGACTACCTCATCGTGCTCTCCAAGCAGCGCGGTCTGGTGTGCCATCCCGCCCATGGCCACGAGAGCGGCACCCTTGCGAACGCCTTGGTCTATCACTGTGGCATCGACCATCTGGGTACCGTGCAGGGTGAGGACCGCCCCGGCATCGTACATCGCCTGGATCGTGACACCTCGGGCCTTATGCTCGCGGCAAAAGACGACGACACCCAGCGCGCACTCCAGAATCTCATCCGCACGCGTACGCTCGACCGCCGCTACATTACGCTCGTCCACGGCCACATTGCCATGGACGAGGGCACCATTAACACCGGTATCGCCCGTTCTGCGCGCGACCGTGTCAAGATGGCGGTATCCGATGATCCCTTTGCGCGCCAGGCCATTACGACCTTTAAGGTCCTCGAGCGCTTCGATTCCACGCGTTTTGACGACGGCTACACGCTCGTCGAGTGCCACCTGTTTACCGGCCGCACGCATCAGATTCGCGTGCATATGCGCCACATCAACCACGCCTGCGTGGGCGATCCACTCTATGGCAAGTGCGATGCACGCGCCGACCAGGGTCTGACCAGGCAATTCCTTCATTCCTGGCGCGTCGCATTCGACCATCCCGTGACGGGGGAGCGCATTGAGTGCCGCGACGAGCTGCCGTGGGATCTCGCTGCGGTTCTTGACGACCTGGCCCCGCGTTCGCTTGGCCGCACCGCTGCCGGCGACGAAATCGTTCCGCAGCTCGGTCTGCTCGAAGTCTAGCCAGTATTAGGTGGTTTCTTGAACTCCGTTAGCCTGCGGTAAGATATACGGTTGTTTACGTAACGCGTTGCTGGGAGCCTGCATGCTCGCCTTTTTACAAACCAACACACCCATCGTGATCTTCAACCAGATTGTGGTTACGCTGCTTACGGTCTGCTTTCTGTACCAGGTGGTCTTCTTTGTCATTGGCGCCCTGCGCGGTGAGGTCGCTCCTCCCAAGGCCAAGAAGCTCCATCGCTATGCCTTCTTCATTGCGGCGCATAACGAGGAGGCGGTAATTGCCAATCTTGTGCGCTCCATCAAAGAGCAGGACTATCCGTCCGAGCTCATCGAGGTCTTCGTGGTCGCCGATGCCTGCACCGACAACACGGCGCAGCTCGCGCGCGAGGCGGGCGCCGTCGTCTATGAGCGTAACGACCTGGCCCGTAAGGGCAAGAGCTGGGTCATGGACTTTGGTTTTGATCGCATTCTCAACGAGTATCCCGATACTTTTGAGGGCTATTTCATCTTTGACGCCGACAACGTTATTTCCCGCGATTACGTCTCCAAGATGAACGATGCCTTTGACCAGGGCTTCCATGTGGTCACGAGCTATCGTAACTCCAAGAACTTCGGCAGCTCGTGGATCTCGGCGGCTAATGCCACCTGGTATCTGCGCGAGGCACGCTTCCTCAACAACGCGCGCAACATCTGCAAGACGTCTTGTGCCGTCTCGGGCTCGGGCTACCTCATCTCCGCCAGTGTTATCGAGGGCATGCACGGCTGGCAGTTCCATACACTGACCGAGGACATCCAGTTCACCACGTTCTGCGCCATTCACGGCATCCGCATCGGTTATGCGCCGGCGGAGTTCTTTGACGAGCAGCCGGTGACGTTTAAGGCGTCCTGGAAACAGCGCATGCGTTGGACCAAGGGCTTTTACCAGGTGTTCTTTACCTACGGTAAGCATCTGGTCAAGTCGACGTTCCGTTATCGTCGCTTTGCCGCCTACGACATGTTTATGACGATCGCGCCCGGTATGCTGCTTTCGTTGATTTCCATGCTCGCCAACGCGACCTTCCTGATTGTCGGCGGTCTCTCGCATGGCTTTTTGGCCACCGAGGTCGAGATGCAGGCTTGCGCGGCCTCGCTCATTATGACGTTCGCGATGATGTACCAGACCTTCTTTATCCTGGCACTACTCACGACCATCTTTGAGTACAAGCACATTCACTGCACGCAAAAGTGGCGTCTAGTGACTAATCTGTTCACCTTCCCGATCTTTATGTTCAGCTATATCCCCATCACGGTAGCCGCGCTGTTCCTGAAGGTCGACTGGGTCCCGACGCAGCATGCCGTCAGCGTTACCCTCGACGAAGTCATGCAAGGCGCCAAATAACCACTATTAAAACCACCACAAAGGGGACAGGCACCTTTGTGGTGGTTTTCGCTTTTGCGATGCGGCTCGAGGAGGTGCTTGATGTTCTACATCCCGTTTTGGCTGTGTGCCTTTGCCGGCGCGGTGATTGATGCCCGCGAGCGACGGTTTCCGAATGCGCTTGCTGCGGTGTGTGCCGTAGCGGCGTTTGCGGGCGTATGGCTGGATCGCGGCTCGGGCGTGGCACTTGACCACGCGGGCCCTGCTGTAATCGTGTATCTCGCGCTCGTGCTGACTGAGTCCCTCTGGCGGCGTCTTCGCCAAGCGCCGGGTATCGGTATGGGAGACGCCAAGGCACTCTTCGCGCTTTGCACCTTCGATCCCCTGGGCGGCATCGTGGCATTTGCCGCCGCGCTCCTGGTCCTTGCCCTCTCCTGCCTCATCACAAATTCGCGCTCCCTGCCATTGCTACCGTTTTTGGTGCCGATTTTTGCCATAATCGAGGTCGTGGGCTGCACGCTGTAACCGATTGCGCATTCTTCTTAAGGAGCATGCCATGGCAACTAATCAAGAAACGGCCGCCATCAAGGCTCGTATGGACCGTATTCCCTCGGCGTTGTCGCCCGAGCTGATCGAGCGCATTGCCGCCGATCGTGCTTCGGGCGCTGTCAATCCGTATCGTTGCAACGACGACCAGGTCATTCGTCGTGTCGATCGCGATGCGGACAAAGGCACGCTTATGCGCCCCAGTTTTATGCGCGATACCGAAAAGATTCTCCATCTACCGGCATACAGCCGTTATGCAGGCAAAACGCAGGTTTTTAGCTTCCGGAGCAACGACGACTTGTCGCGCCGTGGTCTGCATGTGCAGCTTGTGTCGCGCATCGCGCGCGATATTGGTCGCGCCCTCGGGCTCGACTGCGACCTGATCGAGGCGATCGGCCTGGGTCACGACTTGGGCCACACGCCCTTCGGACATGCCGGCGAGCGCTTCCTCAACGATATCTATCATGAGCGTACCGGCCGCTTCTTTTTCCATAACGTGCAGTCGGTGCGCGTACTCGATGCACTCTATGGCCGCAACGTGTCGCTCCAGACGCTCGACGGCGTGCTGTGTCACAACGGCGAGTACGAGCAGCGCGTGTTTGAGCTGTCGGACATGGCATCCTTTGACCAGTTTGACCAGACGGTCGAGGACTGTATCGCCACGGGCTATAGTGCCATTGAGCACCTGCGACCCATGACGCTCGAGGGCTGCGTGGTGCGCATCTCAGATATCCTCGCCTACGTCGGCCGCGATCGTCAGGATGCTATCGCGGCGGGCCTGCTTGAACCAGACGCTTTTGATGACGACCTGGGCGGTTATTACAACAGCTGGATCCTCACGCACGCTTCCATCGATATCGTGGAGCATAGTTACGGCAAGCCCCGTATTGAGATGAGCGAGGACCTGTTTGAGGAGATCCGCCGGGCCAAGCGCGAGAACTACGAGAAGATCTACAGCAAGGGCGGCATCGAGGGCGATTCCGAGACGGAGCTGCGCGAGGCGTTCGAAAAGCTCTATGACCGTTGCCTGCAGGATGTAAATGGCGGCGACGAGTCCTCTTACATCTTTAAGCATCATATTTCGCGCATTGAGCAGCAGCTTTCCTACTACGATCGCACCTATGCCTGGCAGGACGACAAGGATCAAACGGTGGTGGATTACATCGCGAGTATGACGGACGGCTACTTCTGTGAGCTGACAAGCAAGTTGTTCCCGGGTCTGAAGTTTCCGCATCGTACCTATATTAACGAACGGTAGTTCGTATATTTTCGGTATACTGTTGGTGAACAACGATTTTGATGGATGTACGGGATGGCTATGGACGACCTTTTTTCTGCCTCGACACGCGAGCGTTCCTTTAAGAATGCGCCGCTCGCGGTGCGCATGCGCCCCAATTCGCTCGATGAGTACGTGGGCCAGCAAAAGTCCGTGGGTAAGGGTTCTTGGTTGCGTGCTGCGATCGAGCACGACGTACTGTCGAGCGTGATCTTGTACGGGCCTGCCGGCACGGGCAAGACGACGCTGGCGCATATCATCGCCAACCATACCAAGAGCGAGTTTGTCGAGGTCAGTGCCGTAACGGGTACCGTGAAAGATCTTCGTCGCGTGATCGACGAGGCAAAGACGCGCCTGAATACGTACGACCGTCGCACCATCCTGTTTATCGACGAGATTCATCGCTTTTCAAAATCGCAGCAGGATGCGCTGTTGCACGCTGTCGAGAACCGTACCGTCATTATGATCGGAGCCACGACCGAGAACCCGTACTTTGAGGTCAACTCCGCACTGTTGTCGCGCGGTCGCGTGGTGGAGCTTGAGCACCTGAAGGACGAGGATATCGCCACGCTCATTGAGCGTGCGCTCGAGGCACCGCAGGGCTTGAACGGCAAGTTCTCGGCCGATGAGGACACGGTCAAGACCATTTGCACGCTGGCCGCTGGTGATGCGCGTTCGGCCCTGACGACGCTCGAGCTGGCGAGCGAGATCGCCGTGACGCGCCCCGACACCGAGGGTACGCCGGCTCCGGCCGCGGGGGAGCGGTATCCCATCACGGTCGACGATGTGAAGATTGC
>CABUBZ010000061.1 GCA_902489945.1 uncultured Collinsella sp. | reverse complement strand
GGCCGCCGTTGGCCCACTCGTGGTCGCTGATCGCACGCTCGTTGTCGTGAATCGTCGTGGGCTGGCCGTCGACCGAGCCCAGGTTGCACGCGGCCTCGCACAGCGCCGGGCACACGCGGCTCGTGAACTCGGGCATGGGTGAGGTGAGCGACAGACGCTCGGCCGCCTCGTCCCAGCGTCCGCGATACACCAGCTCATTCCACTCGGGGATCAGGTTGTGCAGTGGGCAGCCGCTCGGGCGCGCTTTGCCAAAGCTCGCGCCCATCTGGCAAAACGCCACGCCGCACATCATGCAGCGGCTCGCCTGAGCACGTCGTGCGTCATCGTCGAGCTCCACGTACAGCGGATCGAAATCGCGGCTGCGCTCCTCCACGGGGCGAAGCTCGTGGGCCACGCGATCGATATCAAGAAAAGCACCGGGCTTACCCATGGCACTTACGCCTCCTTCTTGGTCGAAGCAACAGAGCTGGCAGCGGCGGTCGCAGCACCAGCCACAGCGCCACCCGCAACATCAAAGCGATCAACATCAGCAGCGTCGGCGCGACCGGTCACGATGTCAAACGCCAGCTCCTCGGCCTGCGCATGCGTCTTGCCCGCGCCCTCGGCGGCGGCGACAATCGCCAGCACGCGCTCGTACTCGGTCGGGATGACCTTCACAAAATGCTTGCTCATCGAGTCAAAGCTGTAGAGCAGCTTAATGCCGCGCGGGCTCTGCGTCGCGTCCACGTGCTCCTGGATAAGCTTGCGGATCTGCGCCAGCTCGTCGGCCGTCGGGGCCTTGAGCTCAACGCTCTCGTGGTTCACACGGGCATCGAGCGTGCCGTACTGGTCATAGACATAGGCCACACCGCCTGTCATGCCGGCGGCGAAGTTCTGCCCGACCTCGCCCAAAATGAGCGCCAGGCCGCCCGTCATGTACTCGCAGCCATGGTTGCCGCAGCCCTCGACCACCACGGTGGCGCCGGAGTTGCGAACGCCAAAGCGCTGGCCGGCCAGGCCGTTAATGAAGCCACGGCCGCTCGTGGCGCCAAAGAACGCCACGTTGCCCACGATGATGTTCTCGTCGAACTTGTAGGTCGCACGCGGGTTGGGGCGCACGGAGACCTCGCCGCCCGAAAGGCCCTTGCCAAAGTAGTCGTTGGCGTCGCCGCACACGTTGAGCGTCACACCGCGCGGCAGGAACGCGCCAAAGCTCTGACCGGCCGAGCCATCGCAATCGATGGTGATGGAGCCGGCGGGCAGGCCCTCGGGATGTGCCTTGGTCACCGCATTGCCCAAGATGGTGCCAACGCAACGGTTGACGTTGGCGATGTCGGCATGGAAACGAATCGGACGCAGGTGCGCACGGGCATCGGCCGTATAGGGGACAAACAGCGTAGAGTCGAGCGTCTTGCCGAGCTCGCTGTCCGCAGCCATCTGGGGCAGGAAGTGACGGCCGTCGGCACCCGGGATGTGGGCACCAAACTCACAGGTCGCGCTCGCCAGCACGGGCGACAGATCGAGCAGGTTGGCCTTGCGGTTGCCCGGCACCTCAATCTGGCGCAGGCACTCGGGATGGCCGACCATCTCGTCGATGGTGCGGAAGCCCAGGCGTGCCATGACCTCGCGCAGCTGCTCGGCCACAAAGAGCATAAAGTGCTCAACGTGCTCGGGCTTGCCGCGGAAGCCGTGACGCAGACGGCAGTTCTGCGTGGCGATGCCGGCCGGGCAGGTATCCTGCTGGCAGTCGCGCTGCATGAGGCAGCCCATGGAGATGAGCGGCATGGTCGCAAAGCCAAACTCCTCGGCACCCAGCAGGCAGGCGACGGCAACATCGGTGCCGTCCATGAGCTTGCCATCGGCCTCGAGCACCACGCGTGAGCGCAGGCCATTTTGCAGCAGCGTCTGCTGGGCCTCGGCAAGGCCAAGCTCCAGCGGCAGACCGGCGTGCCAGATCGAATCGCGCGCCGCAGCACCGGAGCCGCCGTTGTGGCCGCTGATCAAGATCTTGTCGGCGGCACCCTTGGCCACACCGGTGGCGATGGTGCCGACGCCGGCCTCGCTGACCAGCTTGACCGACACGCGTGCGCCGGGGTTGGCGTTCTTAAGGTCAAAGATCAGCTCGGCCAGGTCCTCGATGGAGTAGATGTCGTGGTGCGGCGGAGGCGAGATCAGGCCGATGCCGGGCGTGGACTGACGGACCTCGGCGATCCAGGGGTAGACCTTCTTGCCGGGCAGGTGACCACCCTCGCCGGGCTTGGCGCCCTGGGCCATCTTGATCTGGATCTCGAAGGCGCTGCACAGGTAACGACTCGTCACGCCAAAGCGCGCGCTCGCCACCTGCTTGATCGCGGAGTTCTTGGAGTCGCCGTTGGCCAGCGGGGTCTCGCGGCGAGGGTCCTCGCCGCCCTCGCCGGAGTTGGAGCGGCCGTGCAGGCGATTCATGGCGATGGCCATGCACTCGTGCGCCTCTTTGCTGATGGAGCCGTACGACATGGCGCCGGTGTTAAAGCGGCGGACGATGTTGAGCGCGGGCTCCACCTCGTCGAGCGAAACCGGCGTGCGGCCGCTGGCATTAAAGTCGAGCAAGTCGCGCAGGCGCACGGCACGGCCGGTGCGGTGCAGACGGGCGCTGTACTCCTTAAAGGTGTCGTAGCTGTCCTCACGGCAGGCGGTCTGGAGCAGGTAGACGGCCTGAGGGTCGATCAGGTGATCCTCGCCGCCGAGCGGGCGCCACTTGGTCAAACCCAGCGTGGGCAGCTGATCGGGAGCCGGGCTCTTAAGGATAGCGAGCGCGGCGTCGTAGCGCTCGTTTTGCTCGCGCTCAACGTCCTCGACACCCATACCGCCCACACGGCTCACCGTGCCGGCGAAGTACGCGTTGACGAACTCCGGCGTAAAGCCCACGGCCTCGAAGATCTGCGCCGAATGGTAGCTCTGCACCGTGGAGATGCCCATCTTGGACATGATGGAAACGATGCCGGCGGTCGCAGCCTTGTTGTAGTTGGCGATGCCCTGCTCGGCCGTCACGTCCAGGTCGCCGCGTGCCGCCAGATCGCGGATGCACGCATGCGCGTTGTACGGATAGATGCCGCTCGCGGAGTAACCCACCAGTGCCGCAAAGTCGTGCGGAGACACGGCGTCGCCGCACTCCACCACAATATCGGCAAAGGTACGCACACCGGCGCGGATCAGGTGGTTGTGCACGCAGCCCACGGCAAGCAGCGACGGCACGGGCACCTCGCCCGCTCCGGCACGATCGCTCAGCACCACAATGTTCACGCCATCGCGGACCGCAGCCTCAACGTCCTCGGCAAGCTGCTTGAGCGCAGCCTGCAGCGCGCCCTCGCCGGCATCGCGGCGGTAGACGGCACGGAACTGGCGGGTCTTAAAACCAACACGGTCAATCGCGCAAATGCGGTCGAACTCCTCCTCGCTCAGCAGCGGGCGCTCCAGGCGCACCAGCTGGCAGGCCGTACGGGAGTCCTCGAGCAGGTTACCGTGATTGCCCAGGTAGAGCGTGGTCGAGGTGACCATATGCTCGCGCAGGGCATCGATCGGCGGGTTCGTGACCTGGGCGAACAGCTGATAGAAGTAGTCGTAGAACGAGCGCGTCTTCTTGGACAGGCAGGCCAGCGGCGCATCGATGCCCATCGAGGCGAGCGGTGCCTTGCCCTGTTGGGCCATGGGACGTACGACCTCGTCGACATCATCCCAGTGATAGCCGAGCTTGGCCATGCGCACGGCAGCGGGCACCTCAGCGTCCTCGGCCGGCGTCTCCGCGGCGGGCTTGTCGAGCGCGTCGACCGTCAGCGTCTCCTCGGCAATCCAATCGCGGTAGGGCTTCTCCTTGGCGTAACGGGCGCGCAGCTCGTCGTTGTAGATCACGCGGCCGCGGGCAAAGTCGACCTCGAGCATCTGGCCCGGTCCCAGGCAGCCGCTCGTCAGGATGTTCTCGGGGCGCACCTCGATGGTGCCCACCTCGCTCGCCAGCATAAAGCGGCCGTCGCGCGTCACGTAGTAGCGGGCGGGACGCAGGCCGTTGCGGTCGAGGGCGGCACCCAGGGTACGGCCGTCGGTAAAGGCGATGGCAGCCGGACCGTCCCACGGCTCCATGAGCATGGACTGATAGGCGTCGTAGGCGCGGCGCTCCTCACTCAGGCTGTCGTTATGGTCCCACGGCTCGGGCAGCAGCATGGATGCGGCGCGCGTGAGCGGACGACCGTTCATGACCAAAAACTCGAGTACATTGTCCAAAATCGCGGAGTCGGAACCCTCGCGGTTGATGATGGGCATCACGCGCTCAAGATCGTGCTGCAGCACGGGGCTGTACAGGTTGGGTTCGCGGGCACGGATCCAGTTGACGTTGCCCTTGAGGGTGTTGATCTCGCCGTTGTGGATGATAAAGCGGTTGGGGTGTGCGCGCTCCCAGCTGGGCGTGGTGTTGGTGGAGTAGCGCGAGTGAACGAGCGCCACGGCCGTCTTGACGGCGGCGTCGTTGAGGTCGATGAAGAAGCGGCGCATCTGCGTGGCGACGAGCATGCCCTTGTACACGATGGTGCGCGAGCTCATGGAGCACACGTAGAAGATCTTGTCGCGCAGGGCGAACTCGGCGTCGGCCTTCTTCTCGATGGTGCGGCGGCACACATACAGGCGGCGCTCGAAGGCGTCACCGGCGGGCGTGTCGTCGGGGCGACCCAGGAAGGCCTGCAGGATGGTGGGCATGCAGGCGCGTGCCGTCTCGCCCAGGTCGTGCGGGTCGACGGGCACCTCGCGCCAAAAGAGCAGCGGCACGCCGGCCTCGGCGCAGCCCTCCTCAAACACGCGGCGAGCATCCTCTACGCCCTTGTCGTCCTGCGGGAAGAACAGCATGGCCACGCCATAGTCGCCCTCTGCCGGCAGAATCTGGCCGCACTTTTGAGCCTCTTTGCGGAAAAAGTGATGCGGGACCTGGAACAGGATGCCGGCGCCATCGCCGGTGTTCTTCTCGAGTCCCGTGCCGCCGCGGTGCTCCAAGTTGACCAGAATGGACAGCGCGTCGTCCAGAATCTGGTGATGGCGCTCGCCGTTGATATCGGCAAGCGCGCCGATGCCACATGCATCGTGGTCGAATTCGGGGCGATAAAGGCCCTGCTGCTGAGCGGAATCTGCCTGCATCGCGATCCTCCCCTAGATATTAGACAGTCAGTTGAATAGGCATACTAGGGGCATCGCCGGCCCGTTGTGTTTCCCACCCGTTTCGAAACAATCGCGTAACGCACGCCCTACGAGTGGACACCGCCGACCTCAAGGACGGCAACAAGGGCCCCAAGTTCGACCTGTAAACTCACCGCTTCAAACATCTCAATCTGTAACAGGAAGACCCAATTTTGGCGCCTAGATGTTACAGATTGAGACGTTTTTGAGAAACGGCTCCGAATGTCTCGATCTGTAACACGAAGGGCCGGTTTTTGCAGCTAACTGTTACAGATCGAGATTTTCCATAGGACCATTTCTTTCTGTCTCGATCTGTAACACCTAGGTCCAATTTCCATCCCTAGTTGTTACAGATCAAGACATTTCGGCAATCCCCTTTCACCGTCCCATTCAAATACAACAATTTTGTTAGTCACGGTTAACTTTCTGGCCTAAAACGGGTATCCTTTGCGGCGTCAAGCAAACGGCACGCGCGCCGTGCCAGATCAAGGAGGCCCCCATGGCATGCCAGACAGACCAACAGACGATGCAACTTGTCCTTATCCGTCACGGAGAATCCGAGTGGAACAAACTCAACCTGTTCACCGGCTGGACCGATGTTGAGCTCACCGACACGGGCCGCGAAGAAGCCGCCGCAGGCGGTCGAGCCCTCAAAGAAGCCGGTTTCGACTTTGACGTCTGCTACACTTCGCGCCTCAAGCGCGCGATCCACACCCTCAACATCGTGCTCGGCCAGATGGATCGCGAGTGGCTGCCCGTCATCAAATTCTGGAAGCTCAACGAGCGCCACTACGGCGCGCTGCAGGGTCTCAACAAGGCCGATGCCGCGGCGGAGCACGGCGACGAGCAGGTGCTCATCTGGCGCCGCTCCTTCGACGTCTGCCCGCCGGCGCTCGAGCCGGGCGACGAGCGCGACCCCCACACCCAGGAGCAATACCGCGACGTCGCGCCCGATCAACTGCCCTATACCGAGTGCCTCAAGGATACGATCGCCCGCGCCTGACCTTATTTCGAAGACGAGATTCGCCCCCAAATGCTCACCGGCAAGCGCGTACTCATCGCCGCACACGGCAACTCACTGCGCTCTCTCGTCATGAAGTTCGAGCACCTCACGCCCGAGGAAATCCTCAAGGTCAACATCCCCACCGGCGTGCCGCTCGTTTACACCTTCGACACCGATTTCAACGTCCTCGACAAGCGCTACATCGGCGACCCGGCAACCATCGCCGCCAAGATCGATGCCGTTGCCAATCAGGGCAAAGCGCACAAGTAGCCCCAACCTAAATCCGACGCGTGGCGCCGCACGACCCAGATGCGACGTCACGCCGCCCATACGCAGGAGCTCACCATGCTCAACCATCTCAAACAACACTTTGGCTCGCACCGCACCGGAGGCCACGGAGGTCTGGATATCGCCCGGCACATCGGCCCCGGGCTACTCGTGACCGTCGGCTTTATCGACCCGGGCAACTGGGCCTCCAATATGGCCGCGGGCTCGCAGTTTGGCTACGCGCTGCTGTGGATCGTCACGCTGTCCACGATTATGCTCATTGTGCTGCAGCACAACGCGGCGCACCTGGGTATCGCCACGGGCGCCTGTCTCGCCGAGGCCACGACCCGCTTTCTCCCCCGCATCGTGGGACGCGCCGTGCTCGGCAGCGCCTATCTCGCGACCATCGCCACCGCCATGGCCGAGGTCCTGGGCGGCGCGATTGCCCTTCAAATGCTCTTTGGGCTGCCCGTGCGCGCGGGCTGCGTCATCGTGGCGGCAGTATCGATGGCGATGCTCATGACGAACTCCTACAAGCGTGCCGAGCGCTGGATCATCGCCTTCGTCGGCGTGGTAGGACTCTCGTTTTTGGCCGAGCTTGCGCTGGTCAAGGTCGACTGGCCGCAAGCCGCCGCAAGCTGGATCACGCCCAGTATGCCCACTGGCTCTGCCGCGATTATCGTGAGTGTCCTGGGTGCGGTCGTTATGCCACACAACCTTTTTCTGCACTCCGAGGTCATCCAATCCATGCACTTCGAAGGCCAAGGCGAGCAGGTTATCGAAGAGCGTCTGCGCTATGAGCTCTTCGACACGCTCTTTTCGATGGGCGTGGGCTGGGCAATCAACTCGGCCATGGTCATCCTGGCCGCAACGACCTTCTCTGCGCACGGCATTGTCGTAGACGACCTCGCCGTCGCAGCGGCCACGCTCTCCCCTATCTTGGGCCCGGCGAGCTCGACCATCTTTGCGGTAGCGCTGCTGTTCGCGGGACTATCGAGCAGCGTGACAGCGGGCATGGCGGCGGGAACCATCACCGCGGGCATGTTCGACGAGGAATACGACATCCACGACCGACATTCCTCGATCGGGGTGGCGGTCTGTTTCGTCGGCGCAGTGGCGGCGTGCCTGATCGTCCCGAATCCTTTTGAGGGTCTCATCTGGAGTCAGGCGCTGCTGTCGCTTCAGTTGCCGATTACGGTCTTTGTGCTCATACGACTCACCAGTTCGCCCCGCGTTATGGGCAAATACGCCAACTCGCGCCCGCTCAACGCGCTGCTCGTAGGGATCGGCGTCATCGTGACGATTCTCGACATCGTGCTGCTAACGGGAATGTAATTGAGATGGCGTGACTGTCCAGATATAACGTCTTAATCTGTAACACGTGAGACCGTTTTAAACCGTCAGATAAATCAAAAGGGTCCCGGCCGAGAATTCGACCAGGACCCTTGGACAGAGCTATGTTCGGCTTTCGCCGTGTGCCTGCGAGTTACTCCTCGACGAGCTCAAACTGATCGGGACCGACGCCGCACACCGGGCACACGTAATCCTCGGGCAGCTCGGGCGTGTCGACCTCAACCTCGTAACCGCAAACGGTGCACACAAACTTATACGTCTTCTTTTCCTCAGCCATGATGTTCTCCTCTCGAACGTGACTGCTGGTGTACTTACTTATTAGTATATATTCTCAATAGTATAATGCAAGTATTTTTAGAACATTTCTAGCCTTGATACGACGAGGCTTTGGGCGGCGTCTTGCCCTTTAGCACCTTGTGATAGTAGTCGTACGTCAGCGGCGTCTCGTCGCTCAGGCGCTCGGCATCCTCGACCTCGCCAATAAACAGCAGATGCGTGCCCACATCCACAGTGTCGATCAAACGGCAGCTAAACAGGGCCGCCGCATGCTCGGGCACATAGGGCATGCCCAGAGCCGTCTCGCGGGTCTCGTATTTGGCAAACTTGTCATAATCGCTGCTGGTGCGGAACCCAAAGTTACCGATGTAGAGCATGTCGGCCGTCTGATCGATCACGGTCAGCGCGAACGCTTTGGCCGATGCGATGACGCCCGAGGTGACATTGTCCTTGTTCACGGCAACCGAAATACGCGGCGGCATGGACGTCACCTGCACCGCAGTGTTGATGACGCAGCCGGCGCGCAGCCCGTCTGCCGCAGCGCTCACCACGTACAGACCGCTCGGCATGGTAAAGAACGCAGTTTTGTCCATAACGATCACTCCCCTAGCTCGGGTTGGAACCTCATGAATGTATGTACCCACAAAAAAGGCGGCACCCATAACGGACGCCGCCTTTGAGACATATGTGTCAGAACAGTAAGAAAGATGAGACGCCCGCAGTTGCGGTGAAATAGGGACTGAATAGCCCCTCAAACAGGCAAAACAGTCCGTATTCCACCGCAACTTATACAGAGTGCCTAGCGGTTGCGCTCCTTAAGGGCGCGGTCGATCTCGCGTTGGACATCACGCTTGGCCATGTCCTCGCGCTTGTCGTAGAGCTTCTTGCCGCGACCCAGACCCAACAGCAGCTTTACGCGGCCGTCGGTATTAAAGTAGAGCTCCAACGGAACCAGCGCATAACCACGGTTGCGAAGTTTGCCGTCAAGAAAGTCGATCTCCTTGCGGTGCAGAAGCAGACGACGCCGACGGTCGGGATCGCGATTCCACACGCCACCATGGCTATAAGGGTGGATATGCAGTCCGACGAGCCAGCACTCGCCGCCACGAATCAACGCAAAAGTGTCAGTGATCTGGCAGGCGCGCTCGCGAATCGACTTGACCTCGGTGCCACTCAGCTCAATACCGCACTCAAACGTCTCATCGATAAAGTACTCGTGATGTGCCGAGCGATTCTTGGAAATGAGTTTGCGCTCGCGCTTACTGGGCATCGCCGGCCTCCTTGGCTCCATCGGTTCCCTTGTCGGCACCCGCGCGCTTTGCCTTGCGCTCGGCATTGAGCTCGACATCGCTCTCGCGCACCAGTTTGATAATCGCCGCGCAGGCCTCCTCGCCCACCAAGTCGCGAGCACGTACCGTCAGGCGCGTCGCCTCCTGCTTGTCGCCGTCGCTTGCAGCATCGGTCGCGCACATAATCAGGCAGATGGCAATCTCGGCCGAAGGCGAGGTCGGCACGCCTTGCAGGGCCAATTCACCCATCACGTGGTCGTCGCTCTCATCAGCGGCATCCGGATAGGTGGTATGGATCTTGTTGAGCAGGCGCGTCGTATGCGCATCGTTGGGCGCCAGGCGCAGCGCCAGACGCGCGCAGCCCACGGCAGCCGAAACGTTCTCGGTCTCGGGCTCCAAGAAGTACTGGCCTAGATTGGCGTAAGCGCGGGCGGCGCACTTGCCATCGCTTGCACGCTCCAGCACCGAGAACGAGAGCGATGCCCATTCCTGCTTGTCCTCGAGTGCGCGGAACAGCTCGGCCAAATCCAAGCGATAGTTGCAGTTCATGGGGTCCCAACGCACAGCCTGCATCAGGGCATTACGAGCGCTCACATAATCCTGCTGGCGAATGTAGGCAAAAGCCATGTCAGAGTACAGGCGGTCAAACGGCACCTCGACCTGCACGAGCTCGCGCGGATCCTTCTCCACGCGGCGATAGGCCAAGCGCTCAAACTTGCTATCGAAGCTAAAGTATTGACGCTTCTCCTCCGTCTTGCACTCAGCATCAATATACTCCTCGGCGAGCTCCACCAGACGCTCCAGCAGCGGCGTCGCCGTAGCCAAGTCGCCCTGCGCCAGATAGTTCTCGGCATACGTGATGTCTTGCAAGCTGATGGGCAGATCCATGGCTACTCCTCGATCTGAGCGAAACACGGCAGGCGCCGTATATACGGTCAATACACAAAACCCGGGTCTCTTGCGAGGCCCGGGCGTTCATTTTGTGGTAGCCCGTACCAGATTCGAACTGGTGATC
>CABUBZ010000060.1 GCA_902489945.1 uncultured Collinsella sp. | reverse complement strand
GGACTTGCAGCGACGGACCTCAGGACACTCTTACACCATGTCTGCGCGCGCGACCACATCCGCAGTCCGGAACCCGGTCCAAATTGAGTTATTGCGCCGCGTTAGCCCAAGACACCCGCCAGGATCTCGATTAGGCTGTCCACGTCGGCCTCTTCGCACACGAGCGGCGGCAGGAAACGCAGCGTATGAGCACCCGTAGCGTTAATCACGGCACCAGCCCCCAATGCACGGGCCACAACGTCGTGTGCATCACCCACAGTATCGTCCAGATCGCAGCCGAGCATCAAGCCGCGGCCACGCACCTCGGTCACGTTCGGCAGCTTGGCGAGCTTTGCCTCCATATAGGCGCCTACCTTGGCAGCGTGGTCGGCATAATCGCCGCGCACGAGCGCGGAGAGCGTCGCGGCACACGCCGCGACGGCCAAGCAGCTACCGCCAAAGGTCGAGCCGTGGTCGCCCGGCTTAAACACGTCGGCAATCTCCTTCTTTGCTACGACGGCACCCATGGGCACGCCATCAGCAATGCCCTTGGCAAGGCTCATGATGTCGGGTTCCACGCCATAGGTTTGGAATGCAAACGGCTTGCCGGAGCGGAAGATGCCGCACTGGACCTCGTCGGCGATAAGCACGGCGCCCACTTCGTGTGCCAGGTCGCGCGCTGCCGCCATAAACTCCTCGGTCATGGGGTGCACACCGCTCTCGCCCTGGATCGGCTCGAGCATCACGGCACAAATTTCGCTCCCCAGCTGCTTAAAGATCGCACGCAGTTCATCGATATCGTTGGGCGTGCAGGCCACAAAGCCACCCGGCAGCGGGCGGAAACTATCCTGCAGCCAATCCTGCATGGTGGCGGCAATGGTCTCGAGCGTACGGCCGTGGAAGCCGCCACGCATGCACACGATAGTGTTGCCGCCGTTACCGGCACGCTTGGCGTACAGGCGCGCGAGCTTCATCGAGCCCTCGTTGGCCTCGGCGCCAGAGTTGGCAAAGAAGGTCTCCCAAACCTGCTCATCCGCAGCCGGGGCACCAAGAGCAGCTGCCGTGGTCTCATCGCCGGCGGCAATGGCATCGGCAAGCACGCGTGCACCATCTAAGTCGTCGTTGGCAAGCTTGGACAGCAGCGCCGCGACCTGTCCACGCTGCTCGATGTAGAAGTAATTGGAGACATGCATGAGCTTTTTGGTCTGTGCCTCGAGCGCCGAGAGCACAGCCGGGTCGCCATGACCTAGGCTGCACACGCCGATGCCGGCAAGAAAGTCGAGGTACTCACGACCATCGTCGCCGGTGAGCTTCATGCCGTGACCCTCGACAAACTCGACCGGAGAGCGGCCAAAGGTATGCATAACGTAATGGGATTCAAGCGATTGCTGAGCTGCAAGTGACATGGGATGCCTTTCGTTGAGCGCCGGACGGCGCAGGCCTATGGGTGCAGAAATGGGGCGGCTGAGGGTCAGTTAGACCGTCTGAAGCTTCTCGACCTCGTCGAGGTTCTCGGTCAGACGCGCAGCAAACGTCGAAAGCGGATGCGGATGCGTATCGAACTCGTAAGCCGTCTCGGTGGAATGGATCACGGTGCCGACGCCGGCATCGGTCAGCAGCTCAAGCAGCAGCGAATGCGGCGTGGTACCGTTAATGATGTGGGCACGAAATACGCCGCCGGCAAGCGCATCGACGGCCGCGCGCAGCTTGGGAATCATGCCCTTGTCGACTTCGCCGCCGTAGAGCATCTCATTGACCTCGTCGAGCGTCAGGTTGGAGATGAGCGAATCCTTGTCGCTAAAGTCCTTGTACAGGCCGTCGACATCGGTAAGGAAGATTGCTTTATGCGCGTGGAGCGCCGCCGCAACGGCACCGGCAGCGGTGTCGGCATTGATGTTGAAGAAGCCGCCGTCCTCCCCCGCCGCGACCGTGGCGATGACGGGGATGTACTCGCTATCGAGCAAGCGCTCGATATAGTCGGTGTTAACGTGCGTCACTTTGCCCACTCGACCGAGCTCGGGGTCGAGCGGCTCGGCGATGAGCGTGCCGGCATCGCTGCCCGACACGCCCACGGCCAGGTTGCCGTGGTGGTTGATGGCAGCAACCAGCTCCTGGTTAACCTTACCGCCCAGCACCTCGCGCACGATATCCATAGTCGCCGGCGTGGTCACGCGCTGGCCGTTCTTAAACTCGACGGGAATATCGTAGTGGCTCAGCGCCTCGTTGATGGCCTTGCCGCCACCGTGCACGATAACAGGGCGCATGCCGATGATCTTGAGCAGCACGATGTCGCTCATCACGTCGCGGCGCAGCTGTTCGTCGACCATGGCGGCTCCGCCATATTTGATAACAACCGTCTTGCCGGTCAGGTTCTTAATCCACGGCAGCGCTTCGAACAGCAGCTGCGCGGTTGCTTCGTTGGATTCGCTCGAACGACAATCGCGTGCGAATTTCATAATCTGCCTCGTCTTTCGTATCGTTATCGCGCCGTGCTCCGCTGTTCGCAATCGCGGCAAGATGCGCAGCGTGCCTGGAATCTAGGAACGGTAGTCGCCGTTAATGGAGATGTACTCGTGCGTGAGGTCGCAGGTCCACACGGTGGTCGCCGCGTCGCCCGCGCCCAGGTCTGCCGAGATCACAATCTCGGACGCCTCAAAACGTCGCAGAGCCTCGTCCTCGTCAAAGGAAACAGTCAGACCGTCGCGACAGACAGGCATGCCCATCATGTCGATGGAAACGTCTTCCTGATTAAACTTCACGCCGCACTTACCGAGCGCCATAGCAACGCGGCCCCAGTTGCAGTCGTGGCCGGCGATGCAGGTCTTAACGAGCGGCGAGTTGGCAACGGCACGGGCGGCGATATCGGCCTCCTCGTCGTTAGCGGCGCCGGTAACGTTGACCGTAACAAGCTTGGATGCGCCCTCACCATCGGCGGCGATATTGCGCGCCAGGCTCTCGCACACCTCGTGCACGGCAAATGCCAACTCGTCAAAGGCATCGGAGCCCTCGACGATGAGCTCGGCATCTGTGGCAGCGGCGCCGGAGGCAAGCATGATGCAGGTGTCGTTGGTCGAGGTGTCGGAATCGACCGTTACCTTGTTAAAGGTCTGCTTGACGGTCGAGAGCAGCAGGGCATGAAGTGCCGCAGGCTCGACGGGGGCATCGGTGGTGATAACTGCGATCATGGTGGCCATGTTGGGCATGATCATGCCCGAGCCCTTGCACATTCCGCCTACCGTATAGACATTGTCCGCATGACCCGCAGCCTCACTGACGTAGGATACGGCGTACTCCTTGGAGTGCGTGTCGGTCGTCATGATGGCGCGAGCGGCATCGGCGCCACCGTGGGCGGAGAGCGCCTCGTAGGCAGCAGGAATGGCGGTCTCAAACGTGTCGATCGGCAGAATCTGGCCAATCACGCCCGTGGAGGCGACTAGGATCTGCTGGGGTTCGCAGCCGATGACCTGCGAGGCGATGCTGCACGTCTCGCGCGCGCAGGCAAGGCCGACCTCGCCCGTGGCGGCGTTCGCGTTGCCGGAGTTGATTGAAACGCCAGCGATGATGCCATAGCCCTTGTCCGCACCGCCCAGGTTGGCACGGCTCACCTGCACGGGCGCCGCGCAAAAGCGATTGGTGGTAAACACGCCGGCACCGGGACAGGGTTTATCGGGCACGACGAGCGCGTAATCCAGGCGCTCGGGATTCTTGCGGAACCCAGCGTGGATGCCTGCGGCTTTAAAACCAGCCGCAGCCGTAACGCCACCCTCGACGGCGCGAATCTTGATATCAAACAGCTCGGTATTCATCGTCTTTATGACTCCTTATGTCAAACAAAAAAACGGACATCGGTTGGTGCGCCATGCCAGTCGTGATCATGAGACCAGCTCAAGAGTGGCGCCCCACTCGATGCCCGACTACCAAATCGTTAACAATCGAATGTGCTACACCGGGCACGCCACTGTGGGCAAGCCTCGTCGCTCGTCAAAGCCAAAGACGATATTGGCGCACTGGACCGCTTGGCCCGCAGCGCCCTTGCACAGATTGTCGATGGCGCCCGTCGCCACCAGCACGCCCGCGCGCTTGTTGAGCGCGAGGCCAATCTGGGCAGCGTTGGTGCCGACGATCGAAGCCGTCTTGGGCTGCTGACCGGCATCGAGTACGCGTACGAAGGTGCGACCGGCGTAGAACTGCTTGTAATGGTCGACGACATCCTCAAGAGCCAGCGTGTCGAGAGCCTGCGGCGTAAGCGGCAGCGTCACCGTGGAGAGCAGGCCGCGCTTGAGCGGTGCCAGGTGCGGGGTAAAGACGACGCGATCGGTCAGACCAAGGATTTGCTCAATCTCGGGCGTGTGGCGATGCTTGCCCACGCCGTAGGCCTCCAAGTTCTCGTCGGCGCTGCAAAAATGGGTGCGGGCGTTGCAGGACTTACCGGCGCCCGTCACGCCGCTAATGGCATCGACAATCACAGGACCGTTCTCGGCCACCCAGCCCGCGCGCACGGCGGGCGCGGCGGCAAGGCTCGTTGCGGTGGGATAGCAACCGGCGCAGGCGACCAGCACGGGTTTGCCGTCGGCATGGTCGGATGCGGCGGTCTCCAAGTCCTGGCAGAACAGCTCGGGCAGACCGAAGGCACGGGTCTTGAGTAGCTCGGGGCTCGTATGCTCGGCGGCATACCATGCCTCAAAGACGGACGCGTCGTTCAGACGGTAGTCGGCCGAAAGATCAAAGCAGGAGACGCCCGATGCAAGCAGCGCGGGCACCTGTGCCATGGCAGCCGTGTGCGGCACAGCAAGAAAAACCGCATCGCAGCTCTTGAGCTCGGGGGCGTCATGCGTGGTGAAAACCAGATCGCTCACGCCAGCAAAGCTCGGATACACCGCGGACAGCGGCTGGCCGGCATCGGCGTTGGACGTAATGGCAACAAGTTCAAACTCGGGATGGCCGAGCACGAGGCGAATGAGCTCGGCTCCGGCATATCCAGCCGCGCCGACGATTCCAACCTTCAAAGACATATCAGACTCCTTGTCTGCGATTTATGCACCGATGCGCATTTCGCAGCGGTCGTTATGAAGTGTGTTGAAACTTTAGCACCAAAAGATGCATTAACACGTAAATGGCTTGCATATTCATGCATTGAAACATTCCCGACACATTCGCTTGAAGGAATTGACAAATGGAGCGGGCCCCGTATTGACCGGCGCTCCTAACGGCACCGGGCAATACGGGGCCCGCCCATGCGAAAACCAAGTTGTTAGGATGAGCCAGCCGGCTAGAGCTCGACCGGCACCCATTCGTCGTGATTGCAGATAAAAGCCTCGGGATCCTCGACGCTAAAGAAGACGAGCGTGGGGTCGTTAGGCCCCTCATAGTGCTCGCCCAGGTGCTCTAGATGCTTCCACCCGGCTTCGCGCATTTCGTCTAAAGCCCGGTCATCCAAGCCGGCACGCCCGCGCAAGATGAGCCAGCCATGGCCCGGCCACCAACTCGTGGCCTCAAAGCGCTGGTTTTGCAGCAGCTCTTGCCACACATCTTTGGTGCGCGCTGTTACAAACCACAGCTTGCCATCCTGGATCTGCGCAAACGAAAACGGACGCACATGAGGCTGTCCGTCAACGCTCGTCGCCAAATACCATGCCGGCACCGACGTCAGATACTCCAACACCGTATTCAATCCGTCCATGTGTCCTCCTGGCGCTAGCTAATTCGGAACGGGTAGTTAATTTGAGACGCGCTAGAGCTCCAGGCGCTCCTCGCTGCCGTCGATATCACAGAAGCGCGCGGCAATGTTGCGGACCGAAAAGAAAGCAAGGCGGCCGTCGTTGGCACTCTCGTGTTCCTCGCCGATGCCCACCATGTGCTTAAAACCCGCTTGACGCACCTTGTCGCTCGCAACTGCGTCGTCCTCAAGTGCGGCTTCGCCGGTCAATACGATCCAGCATTCCCCCGGCTTCCAGCCCGAGAGCTCAAACTTGGGATTCGCACTCAGCTCCGCCCACACATCCTTGTCGCGCGACGTGCAAAACCACAGCTTACCTTCATCGACCATGGCAAACGAAAACGGCCTCACGCGAGGCTGATGCCCGTCGGCCACATCGGTCGTGGCCAGATACCACGCCGGAATGCGCCTGAGATACGAGCAGGCGCGCTCAAGCTGAGCTGTGCGGTCGTTGTCGGTCATAGGGACCCCTTTCTTGCGCTCGAATCGCGCCTAAACAAGTTGAAGGTTGACGACGATGACACACGCAAACAGCAGCATCGTCACCACCGCAGCCAGCGCATCCCCGCGGCGAAATGCAAGCGCATGCAGACGCGTGCGGCCCTGCTCGCCGTGATAGCAGCGTGCATCCATGGCGGCAGACAGCGTCTCGGCATGACGGAACACGCCCGTGAACAGTGGAATCGCCACACTGCCGAGCATACGCACGCCGCCGAGCGGGCCACCCGTTACGTGTGCACCGCGGCTTGCCTGCGCGTCCGCCGTCTGCTTCATCTCGGTGGCGAACTGCGGCATAAAGCGCAACGCGATGCCCATGATCATGCCGAGCTCGTGCGCAGGAAGTCCCACACGCGCAAACGGTGCGAGCAGACGCTCAAAGCCCGCGGTGAGGTCGAGCGTCGGTGTGGTGAGCGTAATAGCGCTCATACCGGCCATCATCAAGGTCAGACGGCAGGTCATAAAAGCGGCGGAATGCAGCGAGCCCTCGCTTATCTGCAAAAAGCCAAGCTGCCACAGAATGCGCCCGCTCTGGTCGGAAAACAGGTTGAGCACTGCGACCACCACGACAATCGCCAGCAATGGTGCCATCGATGATAGGACCCGGCGCAACGGCACCCGGGACACGGTATAGATCAGGACAACGAAGATTGCGACCGGGGCCAGTCCGCGGAAGCTGCTGACCGTGAGCGTCGTGATCAGAAACACAAAGCCCAAGAGTAACTTAGTTCGCGGGTCCAGGCGGTGGATCGCACTATCGCCGGGATAGTAGCTGCCAAACGAAAACGCCTCCATTAGCAGCCCTCCTCTCGCGCGACCGTCTTGGATTTAGCAATGTCCGCGACGTTAGAAGGACCGTCTGAGCGACCGATCAGCAAATCTGCCAGCTCGTCGGCCAGCGACTCAACCGTATAGAGCCCGCCGCAACGCAGCGGCACGCCCGCCTCCGCGAGCGCCAACGCCATGCGCTGAGCAGCAGGTACGCCCAAGCCGATCGACTTGAGCTCATCGGCATGTGCAAACACCTGCGCGGGGGTTCCCTCGGCAAACACCGCACCTTCGTTCATCACGACGATGCGGTCGCAGCAGTTGGCCAGGTCATCCATACTATGCGAAACCATGACAACGGTCAGGCCATCGCGGTGAAGTCGATCGATAAGCTCAAGGAAATCCCTGCGCGCAGCCGGATCGAGCCCCGCCATGGGTTCATCGAGCACCAGGACTTCGGGCTCCATGGCGAGCACACCGGCGAATGCCACGCGCCGTTGCTGACCGCCCGAAAGCTCGAAGGGACTCTTGTCGCCGACCGTGGAAAGGTCGAGGCCCACGCGCGAGAGCGACGACTCGACGCGACGGTCGACTTCATCTTGCGACAAGCCAAGGTTGTGCGGACCAAATGCCACGTCCTGTGCCACGGTCTCGGCAAACAGCTGACGCTCTGGATACTGAAACACCACGCCGACCTTTGCCTTAACCGCGGCGGCATCTTTCTTGTTTGCCAGGTCGAGCCCCAACGCATAAACGGAACCCTCCTGGGGACGAATCAGGCCGTTGAGATGCTGAACCAGCGTCGACTTACCCGAACCGGTATGGCCCGCAAGGCCCAGGAACTCGCCACGACGCACCGTCAGCGATACATCACGCAGTGCCCACGGACTGCTGGGGTCGTTGCCCCAGAGAGCCTGTTTGTTCGATGCGCCCTCGACGGCTGAGCGCTTGTGCCAACGGCGACGCTCGCGGGCGCTCAGCGAATAGCTATACGAAAGGTGCGAAATCTCGATGACGGGCTCCAGCGCGTCTGCGCCATCGATTGCAGAAGAGACGTTGTCGGGAATACGAGAATCGGATGCGAAAGGCCGCCCGGCGATGCCTGTCCTACTCCGCTCGACATAAGCCTGCGCTATATCGGCGACCATATCCGCCTCGCGCACCCGTGCGCAAATGGGCACGCCCTTCGCGCGAAGCGCCCTGCCAAGACAGCACGATGCCGGCATATCCAGGTTCAGCCGCGCGAGTTCGTCCGCCCGCGTCAAGATTTCCTCGGGCGTGCCGAGCATGGCAACGCGCCCCGCCCGAAACACTGCGACGCGATCGGCCTCGGCGGCCTCTTCCATAAAGTGCGTAATCATCACGATGGTCATGCCGCGTTCGTGCAGCGCGTGACAGGCCTTCATAAGGCCCTTGCGCCCGCGCGGATCGAGCATCGAGGAGGCCTCATCCAAGATGAGCACGCGCGGCTCCATGGCGAGCACGCCGGCAAGCGCCACGCGCTGCTTTTGTCCGCCCGAAAGAGCGTGGGTCTCGTGGCGCTTAAAGCCCACCAGACCCACGGCCTTCAGCGCCTCGCGCACGCGCTGCGCAATCTGGGCCGATTCGACCCCTAAGTTCTCGGGACCAAACGCAACATCGTCCTCGACAAGCGTCGCCACCAGCTGATCATCCGGGTTCTGGAACACCATGCCCGCAGTCGAACGGATGTCGTAGACCAGCTCGGGATCGGACGCGTCCATGCCGTTGACGTACACCGTTCCCGCATCGGGCTGAAGCAGCGCATTCAGGTGCTTGGCAAACGTCGACTTGCCCGACCCATTACCACCGAGGATGCAGAAAAACTCGCCATCCTCGATGTTCAGGTCGACGCCGTCGAGCGCCGGTGCAGCACCGTCATAGCTAAAGGAAACGCCCCGACACTCAATCATGCGCGGCCTTTGACCTGGTCTTTCTTGGGCGTGATGAGATTAGAGACCGCCTTGTACACCGCCAGCGTCAACACCGAGTTGAGCACGGTCTTGATAAGGTTGAACGGCAGCACGGCGGGAAGCATGAGCGGGGCGATTACATCGACCGAGCCATACCAGAACCAAACACCAATGGTAAGGTTTGCGACCATGGACAGCGCCGTAGCGGCAATGACGCCGAGCGCCAGGCCAATCACGGCACCCTTGTAGGTGTGCATCTTTTGGTAGACGATCGCCGCGGGCAGAATGTAGCCCAGCGTGGCAACCAAGTTCATAAGCGCACCGACCCAATCGCCCGTGGTAAGCGCATGGATAACGATCGCCATAGCGGCAACGGCAGTGCCGGCACCAGGGCCATACGCAAATCCGCACACCATCGCCGGCACCAGCGACGGGTCATACGTCAAAAACGGCGCCGAGGGAAGGATGGGCAGCTGCACATACATAAACAGCGCTCCCAAGGCGCACATCAACGCCATGGTAACGAGCTGTTTGGTGCTCCACCTATTCGTGTTCTCAAAATGGATATGCTGCGACTGTTCAGACATAAGATCACCTGCCTCTTTCATCCGGACTCTAACCGTTGGTACTGGGATCTCACCAGTTCAGCCGGCATGCGAACCAACGCACACACGGGTCGCGGACTCATCGGCTCGGTCGCAGACGCCTCGCCTGCTCCGCGGCACCCCTTTGGCACCGCCCGATTTACCGCCAGTGGGGAATTCCACCCCGCCCTGAAACAGCACTTGCAAGTGTAGCACGAGCAATCGTTCGCGCAAGTATGCCGAGGGTAATTTGTGGTGGGGATCAGTTGCCACAACAACCACGTTCCCCACCCATCCCAAAGTAGCGCGCCTTTCGCGCAAAGCGCGAAACAGCGAAGGGGACAAGCCACTGCAACAACCACATCCTCCACTCGCCCCAAAGCGGCGCGCCTTTCGCGGCAAAGCCGCGAAACAGCGACCGGGACACGTATTCCCAACAACCAAGTCCTCCGCCCACGCCGACCTCAAGGCCGTAAACGCAGGGAATCCGAGGACGTTCCGGAGGGAAGCCCCCGTCACGCCCCCGGATTCCCGGTGGGAGTTCTAGACCTTGTCGGCCTTAGTACATACCGCCGCCCTGCTGACCAGCGGTAGCAGCAGCGATTGCGTCCTCAAGCTGAGTGTTCTTGGGCACATCGGAGACGGTGGCCTCGGTGATGAGGATCAGGCTGGCGACGGAAGCAGCGTTCTGCAGGGTGACGCGGCTGACCTTGACGGGGTCGAGGACGCCCATCTCGATCATGTCGCCCCACTCGCCGTTGGCAGAGTTGAGACCCTGGCCGGCGGGCAGTTCGGCAACCTTGTCGACCACGACAGCGCCCTCAAAGCCAGCGTTCTTGGCGATGGTAGCGACCGGAGCGGTCAGAGCCTTCTTGACGATATCGACGCCGATCTTCTCCTCGGGGTCGTCGATCTCGACAGCGTCGAGCGCAGGAGCAGCGTCCATGAAGGCGACGCCGCCGCCGGCGACAATGCCCTCCTCGACAGCAGCGCGGGTAGCCT
>CABUBZ010000059.1 GCA_902489945.1 uncultured Collinsella sp. | reverse complement strand
CCGTACATGAGAATGAAGAAGGGGGAGGCCTCGCGGCCTCCCCCTTTTTTGCGTTTATGGGGCGTAAATGACTCTATTACACCAGACGATCTTATCGTTTTTGGTATTGAGCCTTTATTTAAAGAAGATAAATCGAATAACAAGGGCAACTGCTATGGCCACAATGATCAAAAGCAGGATTGTCAGTCGATGCTGCTTGCGTCGTTTACTTGATGAAACGAAGATTGATTTTCCCTGTTTTGGCGTTTCGAGATAGCGAGCCGAATGCGTCAAGGTTTGCTTTGGTCGAGGACCTCTTTGTTGATGAGTGGCGGATGCTTTCATCGGCTCATCACTAGCTGCGCTGTTTTTAGATAATGGTGCGTCTTTCAGATATACAGGGTCTCCCGAGGCGACGCCCATATGTTTACGCCCCGTTTGGGCATCCTCGAGTGTTTGATATCGATTTCTCGTCACATACTCGGGCTCTGGATCATTAATGGGCTCTTGCGAGATGTGGGGGCGATGGAACCGTGGCGGCTGCGTGGAAGTATCTTCCCCCTGCGTCGGCATAAACATATTGTTTTGGTTTTGGTCGTCCATGATGCCCTTTAGCTCGTTACCAACAACGTGTACGCGCTCATTGTAAGCCCCTTGTTATTTGTAGCTGGGGACATACTCGGTATTTAAGCTCTGGTTCAAAGAACCTTAACCTTCCTAAAACCTGAGTCATACGCACTTAGATATGCTTATAGTACTGGACTCAAAAAACTTTATAGTCGATGTATATATGAGCACTGGGTGGGCATATATAAGAGCGTCAAAAGAAGTCCCAGTCACCTGGAAGATGACTCGGCAGTCCTATAAAGGAGTGGTAAACATGGCAAGCATGGTTCCTTATCGTTCGGTTTTTGGCGTTCGTCCCTCTGCAAGCTCGCTGTTCGATCTGTTTGATGATATGAGCGACCTAGCGAACAGCTCGATTGCCTCTAAGGCGTTCCCCGTTGACGTTGAGGATAAGGGCGATGGCTATGAGGTCAAGGCTTATCTGACCGGCGTCGCCAAGGACGATATCGATGTCGAGCTTAACGAGGGCCGTCTGTCCATTAGCGTGAATGTCGAGGAAGACGAGGAGAACGAGGGCAAGAACTTCCTGCAGAAGGAGTTCAGCTCGTACAGCGCGACGCGTGGCGTGTATCTTAAGGACGCTTCGAGCGAGGGCCTCTCGGCTAAGTACGCTGACGGCATCCTGACCGTTACGGTTCCCAAGATCGTCGAGAAGAAGAACGTTACGAAGATCTCCATCGACTAACTTCGTTGGTGTTCTGCGCTATTAAAAGACAGCAAAAGGGGCTGGGAAGCGATTCTCGGCCCCTTTTGCTGTCTAGGACAGTCTATTGAATGGTTACTGGCCGATGCTGGCTTGCGGGGCGTATCGAGAGTTTTCGCGATCCTTGGAGAAGGGTTGCGGAGCTGCCGACCTCGTCATCCAGGGTTGCGGTCAGAGCTTTGGCATAGCTTTTGACGGTAAGGCTCGGACGATTGTTATCTTGGCTGATATGCATGGCAATGAGCTGTTCGGTGCGTTCGGTAACAAGTTCGCGCGCGGCTTCGGCGGCTTGGCCATTGGAGAGGTGTCCCCTTGCAGACAGGATGCGCTCCTGAAGAAAGCGGGGATATTCTCCCTCGCGCAGCATGGTCACATCGTGGTTGCTTTCGAGTGCGAGGACTCGACAATCTTCGAGGGTGTTCATGGCTTGGCTCGATAGCTCTCCGGTGTCGGTGGCAAAACCGATGGAATCATCGAGGGTGTCGAATCGATAGCCGACTGGATTGATGACATCGTGTGACGTTGAGTAGGTTTGCACGTGGATGCCGGCAATGGATAGGGTGTCACCGGGATCGAATTCCTCGACAGGCAGATGCGAAAGATTTTCTTTGCTCGAAAGAGTGCCCCTGCTGGCAAAGAGGGGGCCGTGCCAGTGCTTGCACCAGACATCGAGGCCCTTGATGTGATCGCTATGCTCATGAGTAATGAGAAGAGCCGAGACGTTGTCTGCCGAGAGCCCCAGTTCTGCCATGCGCTTTAATGTCTCGCGGCGAGACAGTCCGTCATCGACCATAATGAGCCCCTGCGGGCCCTCGATGAGTGCGCAGTTGCCTTTAGAGCCACTGCCGAGGATATGAAGGTGCAGGCAAGACATAAGATTCCAAAGGATACAATGGGTGCGGACGAATAAAGGAGGAAGCGAATGCCAACGGTATCACAGCATTACGGACACCATGCCGTGCCTGGGGCAGTCGATGAGACCCGGACGAGGCAGCAGGCAGCTCCTGTCGTGCTCATGGTATCAGGCGGCGCGGACTCGACGGCACTGCTTCTTATGGCGTGCACATCAAAGCTGGATATCCAAGACGGACGCGGTGTTGCCCCCATTGCTCGCGAGCGCCTGCATGTGCTGCATGTAAACCATCATCTGCGCGGCAAGGCGTCCGATGGCGACGAGGCCTTTGTGCGTGAGCTCTGCGCGCAATATGGTTTACCGCTGTGTGTGGAGCACGCTTATTTTGATGGGGAGTCGGGCAATATTGAGGCCGCGGCCCGCGAAGTGCGCTATGCCGCGGCGCGGAGGTATGCTCGCGAACTCTGCGCCCAGACGGGGGCACCGCGAACGGCGGCTCGTATCTGCACCGCGCACACGTCTTCGGATCGCGCGGAAACGTTTTTGATGAACGCGATTAAGGGTTCGGGGCCCGCTGGTCTATCGAGCATTCCTCGCCGGAGGAATATCGTGGTGCGTCCCTTGCTCGACCTAACTCATGGCGAGCTCGTGGGCTATCTACAGGTACATGGTCAGCCGTGGCGTGAAGACGAGAGCAATGAGGATATCTCGTATCTGCGAAACTACGTGCGCCATCGGGTAATGCCAGTGGTGGCACAGCGTAATGCGAGCGTGTGCAAGACGATTGGCGCCGCCTGTGAGATCTTGGGTGACGAAGATGCGTTTCTATCCCAGCTGTCGGCACAGGCGTTTCGAAGCTGCCTGCGCAAGGAGGTGGCGGGCGCGCTAGTGCTCGATGCCAGACGCCTTGCTGCGGCCGAGGTGGTAATCGCGCGGCGCATCGTGCGACTGGCGATCAAACGCATCGATCCGGGCGCTCGTCCAGAGATGCGACATGTGGAGCGAGTCCTTTCCTGCGTTGCCGAAGGCACAGGCTCGGTCACGCTTCCGGCGGGAATTGACGCGCGCGTCGAGTTTGGCATGCTAGCGTTTAGGGCGCCGGCGGCTCGTGAGGGGCTGGTTGCGGACTGGATTACCATACCCGGTCGTTTGCCGTTGGGCGGGGGGCGCATGCTGGTCGCAGAGCCGATGGCCGTTGAGCCGGGATGCGATATCGTGCGCCGCGCCCGTGAGCTTGCGGCTGCCGGGGAAGTGACAGCTTTGGTAGACGCGGCTGCCCTGGGTTTTGCCGACAGCGATAGTGAGCGGATCCTGGCGGGCTCACGTGGCGAGATCCCTGCAGAGGCGCGATTGGCGCGCCTGTGGGTGGACGGTCCTGTACCGGGAGACGTGATGTGCCCGTTAGGGATGAGTGGTCGAAGCAAGAAAGTATCCGACTTGCTAGGTGAGGCTCGCATTCCCGTTTCCGAGCGCGCCGGCGTGCCCATGGTGAGGACGGCGCCGGGGGGCGCCGTGGTGTGGGTCGCCGGAGTTCGCGCGGACGAGCGTTTTAAGTGCACGGCCGCAACGCGCGTGGCATATCTGCTCCGCGTGGTCGATGCGGAATAGCGTCCCACGCCAGCTATTCTGTGCGACGTTGACGGTATTCCCGCGCTGATGGCGTACGGGCTGGAAAATATACCCCGTGCGCTGCTAAAATGTGAAGTTCGCGTCCATACGGCGGTGTGTGGGCGATAAGCACAAGAAAGGGTTGTCATGGCTTCTCAACATCCGGATATCGAGAAGGTTCTGTTCACGCAGGAGGATATCGACGGTATCGTCTCTCGCCTGGGCGAGGAGATTACTCGCGATTACGCGGGTAAGGATCTGGTGCTGATTGCGGTCCTGCGCGGCGCCGTGGTCTTTATGGGCGACCTGATGCGTAAGATCGAGCTGCCGACCAACATCGATTTCATGGCTGTTTCGAGCTATGGCGACGGTGTGAAGTCCTCGGGTATCGTGCGTATCATTAAGGACCTGGATATCGACATCCGCGGTCGCGACGTGCTGATCGTCGAGGACATTCTGGACTCGGGCCTGACGCTCAAGTATCTGATGAAGAACCTCGAGAGCCGCAAGCCCGCTTCTCTGGAGGTCGCCGCCTTCCTGTGGAAGGACGTTGAGGACCGCGTCTCGGCCATCACGCCCAAGTATGTTGGAACCCATTGCCCCGATGCCTTTGTGGTGGGCTACGGCCTCGACTATGCCGAGCGCTATCGTAACCTTCCGTATCTGGGCATTTTGAAACCGGAGGTTTATTCGTAAGATGCCCGACGACCATAACGATAACAATTCCCAGACTCCCCGGGAGCCTAAGATCCCGGGGATGCCCGGAGGCAAGAAGCCCACGCGTACGGGCTGGCTGTATTTTATTTTGGCTTGCGCGCTTCTGGGCTACGCCTTCTTTAACATGGGCTCCGGCTTTGCCAATTCCAGCAATACCGTTAAGCTCGCGACGAGCGAGATGGTGAGCGCCATCAAGCAGGATCGCGTCGAAGATCTGACCTATACGGTTCAAGACGGAAGCGTGACGGGTCATTACTGGAAGACGAAGAAGGACAAGGGCGATACGAGCGAGCTCAAGAGCTTCTCCTCGACCTATGTCGGCTCCGATTCGCTTGCCGAGCTCATGGCGGAGCACCCCGATACCAAGTACATCGTCAACACCAACGATCCCGATTTTTGGGGCGACTTGGCGATGAGTGTGCTTCCGACGATCGCCCTTATCGCCATCATGTTCTACTTTATGCGCCAGATGATGGGCGCCAACAACAGGAACATGCAGTTTGGCAAGACCAACGCCAAGACCAACGAGGCCACACGCCCCAAGGTCAAGTTTGAAGACGTTGCCGGCGTGGACGAGGCAGTCGAGGAGCTCGAGGAGATCCGTGACTTTTTGAGCGATCCGGATCGCTATCGCAAGCTGGGCGCCAAGATCCCGCGTGGCGTGTTGCTGGTTGGCCCTCCGGGCACCGGTAAAACGCTGCTGGCCAAGGCCGTTGCCGGCGAGGCGGGCGTGCCGTTCTTTAGCATCTCGGGTTCCGACTTTGTCGAGATGTTCGTAGGTGTCGGCGCCAGCCGTGTGCGTGACCTCTTTAAGGAGGCCAAGTCCCAGGCCCCGTCGATCATCTTCATCGATGAGATCGATGCCGTGGGACGTCAGCGCGGAGCTGGCTTGGGCGGCGGTCACGACGAGCGCGAGCAGACGCTCAACCAGCTGCTGGTCGAGATGGACGGCTTTGAGGAAAGCGAGTCGGTCATCCTGATCGCTGCGACCAACCGTCCTGACATCCTGGATCCGGCATTGCTGCGTCCCGGCCGTTTTGACCGTCAGGTTACGGTCGACCGTCCGGATGTGAAGGGCCGCGAGCAGATCTTGCGCGTGCATGCCGAGAACAAGCCGATGGACGAGGACGTTAAGTTTGAGAAGCTCGCCCAGATGACCGTTGGCTTTACTGGTGCCGATTTGGCGAACCTGCTCAACGAGTCTGCGCTGCTGGCCGCTCGCCGTCATCGTTCCGTGATCTCGATGGACGAGGTCGAGGAGTCGATGGAGCGCGTGATTGCCGGACCGCAACGCAAGGGTCGCGTGATGACCGAGGCCGAGCGCACCACGATTGCCTACCACGAGAGCGGTCATGCCCTGGTGGGCCACATCCTGGAGCACTCCGATCCGGTCCACAAGATCTCGATCGTCAGCCGCGGCCAGGCGCTGGGCTACACGCTGCAGCTTCCGCAGGAGGACCACTTCCTCAAGACCAAGAACGAGATGCTCGACGAGCTCGCCGTGTTCTTGGGCGGTCGCGTTGCCGAGGAGCTCATGTGCGATGATATTACGTCGGGCGCGAGCAACGATCTGGAGCGCGCAACCAAGATGGCGCGCGAGATGGTCACGCGCCTGGGCATGAGCGAGGAGCTGGGCACGCAAGTGTTTGGCGAGGCGCAACATCAGGTGTTCCTTGGTCGCGATTACGCCGATCACCAGGATTACTCCGAGGAGACGGCGCGCCGCATCGATATCGAGGTTCAGCGCATTATGCGTGAGGCCCATCGTCGTGCGGTCGAGATTCTGGACGCCCGTCGCGATCAGCTTGATCTGATGGCGAAGGTGCTGCTTGAGCGCGAGACCGTCGAGGGCGACGCCGTGAACGCCCTACTCGACAACGAGTGGAATGCCTACCTTGAGCGCGAGGGCGATATCCTGGCGGCCAAGGAGGAGCGCAATGCCAAGGCGGCCGGCATGCCGACCAAGAAGCGCGTGCCTCGAATGAGCGAGGAGGAGCTGGCGGCTGATGCCGCGGCCTTTGCGCAGGCGGCCATGCAAGAGGATGCCGAAGCCGCATCCGATGATGCTGACGATGACCATGCCGTCGTCGATGCCGACACCGACGCCGACAAATAGTCTTTGTGGCGAAAGCCTCCGCGGGGAAACCTGCGGAGGCTTTTTCTTTTGAGCGATATGGGGCCGTCTGTTGATTGGGGACAGACTTAAATGAGCGTTTTCACGCATTTAAGTCTGTCCCCAATCAACATTGCTGCGGCACTTTGCTCGGCTAAAGCGTACAATAGCGCCTATGCGAAAGGGGAACAGATGATCAACGAAACTATGTATGCTCGCGGTGCGGAAAGCTCCATCATCCGTGAGATTTTTAGCTATGGCCTTGAGCGCAAGGTGCAGATCGGTGCGGAAAACGTATTCGATTTTTCGCTGGGCAATCCGAGCGTTCCGGCGCCCGCTGCTGTGGCTGAGTCGATTAAGAAGGCCCTGGAGCTGCCGAGTGACCAGTTGCACGGCTACACCCCCGCTCCGGGCCTGCCGCAATGTCGAGCAGCCGTCGCCGAATCGCTCAACCGCCGCTTTGGCACGAGCTATGAGGGCAAAGACGTCTTTATGACGGTGGGTGCCGCGGCTTCGCTCACCTGCGCGCTCAACGCCGTTACGAATCCGGGCGACGAGGTTATTGTTATCGCCCCGTACTTTCCGGAGTATCGCGTTTGGATTGAGAAGGCCGGCTGTACGTGTGTTGAGGCGCTCGCCGATGAAGATACGTTCCAGCTGAGCGTGGACAACGTGCTCAAGGCGATCAGCGATAAGACGGCGGCCGTCATCATCGACTCTCCCAACAATCCGACCGGTGCCGTATATACATGCGACACGTTGACGCGACTGGCCAATGTTCTGCGCGAGGCCAACGCTCAGCGCGATTCCGAGAATCCGATTATGCTCATCTCGGATGAGCCGTACCGCGAGATCGTGTACGGTGCCGAGGTGCCTTGGGTGCCCTCGATCTACGAGCACACCATCGTGTGCTACTCGTATTCCAAGTCGCTGTCGCTGCCTGGTGAGCGCGTGGGTTGGATCTTGGTTCCCAACACCAATCCGCAGGCTGCCCGTCTGATGCCGGCTGTTGCGGGTGCTGCCCGTACGCTGGGCTTCGTGTGCGCGCCGGCGCTCTTTCAGCGCGTAATTATCGACTGCATCGATGAGCCGAGTGACGTTGAGGCCTATGCACGTAACCGCACCGCGCTTACCGACGCACTAGCGGAGTATGGCTACACCTATGTTGAGCCGGATGGCGCGTTCTACCTATGGGTGAAAGCGTTGGAGTCCGATGCGAATGCGTTTTGCGAGCGCGCAAAGAAGTATGAGTTGCTTGCGGTTCCCTCGGACAGCTTTGGTATGCCAGGTTGGTTCCGCCTGGGCTATTGCGTGAGCTACGAAACGATTGTCAATTCGCTACCCGCTTGGAAACAGTTGGCGGACGAGTATCGTTAAAAGTAAAGCGCTCTGCCTACAATGTTTTACGTGAAACGGGGTTTGGTGTTAAGCCGGACCCCGTTGTCATGGACGTTGTGTCTTTGGGATGGAGTGGTTTTACGACTATCGAAGGCTATGCGTACAATGAATATAAGCGACGGCCGTGCCAGATAAGGAGACCTGATGCCCTACCTGCTTTCTTGTGACATTCATACCCATACGATGTTCTCTGCGCATGCATATTCGACCATTGAGGAGAATGTGTACTGGGCGGCAGAGCGTGGTCTGCAGGTGCTCGGATCTGCCGACCATTTGAGCTCTATGGTTACGGCTTGCCCCAATGACCTGCGCAGTTACCAGTTCTTTATCAACCAGGATATCTGGCCGCGCATTTGGAGCGGCGTGCTGGTGCTGCGTGGTGCCGAGGCCGATATCGTTTCGCTGGACGGAAGCCTGTTTGGCGAGGACACTCCTGTCACGCTCGATATCGCCGGCGATTCGTACAGCCGTCAGCATTCACTGTTCGATTTGGTTACGCGTAATTTGGATTATTTGGTTGCAAGCGTGCATAATCCGCAGATTGCTGAGGGCGCGACGCTGGCCCAGACGACCGAGATGTATATCAATGCCCTGGAGCACCCCAAGGTGTTCATGCTGGGCCACACGGGGCGTTCGGGCGTGCCGTTCGATATCGACGAGGTGCTGTTGGCAGCTAAGGCCAAGCACAAGATTATTGAGATCAACAACCATAGTCTTGAACACGGTGTCGACACTGAGCATTGGGCCGTATGCCGCAAGATTGCCGAGCGCTGCGCCGAGCTGGGCGTGGGCATTGGCGTGTCGACCGATGCCCACATTGGCATGGCCATTGGCAAGCTCGATCACGCGCGCAAGATGCTCGACGAGATTCACTTCCCGCTGGATTTGATCGTGACGCGCGACCGCGAGACGCTGCTGCGCGAGATGGCGGCAGCCGGCGTGTGCGATCTGCGCAATGGGATGTAGCGGAGTTTATAAACCAAGCGAAGGGGGCGGCCCAGGCGGGTCGCCCCCTTTCTTGTCCCAAAAATCTACTGAGGTTGGTTAGCGGCGTTCGAGGACCGCTACGGTTTCGGTGTGGTCGGTGTGAGGGAACATGTCGACGGGCGTGATCTTGAGCAGGCGATAGCCTCCGTCGAGGAGCTGATGCAGGTCGCGCTCTTGAGTCACGGGGTTGCAGCTGATATAGGTGATGCGGCGCGGCTTAAGCGCGCAGGCAGCTTCGAGGAACTCGGGGGTAGAGCCGGCGCGCGGCGGATCGATGGAAAGGACATCGACCCGCTCGTTGTTGTCGGCGGCATCTAGGATGTAGTCGGTGGCATCGTCGGCCATAAACCAAGCGCTGCGGGTGAGGCCGTTGAGCTCGGCATTACGACGTGCGTCGGCAATGCCGGCGTGGTTGCGCTCCACGCCAAGCAGCATAATACCGACGCCCTTGTTCTGGGCATCTTTAGCTGCGCAAAGACCGATGGTACCGCTGCCACAGTAGGCATCCATGAGCACATCGCCCTGCTGCAGGTCCATGCCGTCAATCGCGAGCTGATAGAGCAGCTCGGTCTGCTGCGGGTTGGTCTGGTAGAACGCGGTGGGGGAGATATCGAACTCGCAGCCGAGCAGCTGGTCGCGCATGCACTCGGCGCCATATACAATGCGGGTTTCCTCGCCGAGGATGGCGTTGCCGGGACGTCCGTTGATGTTTTGGGCGACGGTGACGATGTGCGGATTGAGTGCGGCGACAGCCTCAAAGAACTCCTGCGCATGCGGCAAGTCGCGCTGAGCGGTCACGAGCGTGACCATGACCTGGTCGGTACGCCAGCCGCAGCGGACGACGGCATAGCGAAGCAAACCAAGATGCTTGTCCTCATTAAAGGCGGGAATATGCAGCCGCTCAGCTTCGCGTGCGATGCCGTTGAGAATCTGACGGGCACCCGGTGCCTCGACAGGACACTCGGGTACGGCAACGATCTTGTGCGTGCCGCGCTCAAAGAAACCGCAACGGACAGCACCCTCCTTGCCGGGAGCAAAGGGAGTGGCGGCCTTATGGCGAAAACCGCGCGGCGCAGGATATTTGCCCGGGTCGCCCAGGGTGACGCCCATACCGCGAATGGGATCAACGGCAATACCCTCGCGCTCACAGAGCTCAGCAAACAGCTCCTCCACAGCAGCCTGCTTGGCCGCCAACTGCTTCTTATAAGGACGATTGAGCGCCGTGCACCCACCGCAAGATTTCATGATCGAACAGGGAGATTTGGGGTCCACAGCCTTACGTGCAGACGAAACCGGATCTTTATGCGGGCGCTTGGTGCGAGTCTGAGATGCCTTGTCCTCGCTCCGACGAGAGCCGGGGCGCTTAGCCTTAGCCTTGCCCTTGACCGACTTGCCCTTCGCATCCTGAGACGACTTTGATTTCTTAGAAGATTTCTCCTCTTTCAACCCCTCAGCCGCCTCCACCAAAGCACGACGAGCCCTACGCTCCGCACGAGATTCTGCCATGAATTAACCCCACTAATTTATAAATTGAAATCTGAAAGCATTGTACCGTGCCAAGCTAGCAGACGATATACAAGCGTCCACTTCACGTCAGTGATAAGTCCAATGACGTTTGCCCGGCGTGGGCGGGGAGCGGCGCGTAATTAAGTTTATCGCGAGTTCCGCACGCAAAGGAAAGCACTTA
>CABUBZ010000058.1 GCA_902489945.1 uncultured Collinsella sp. | reverse complement strand
GTGCTCGACGCCGAGCGCGACTTCTATCAGCGCATGAACGCCAACCCCCTGCGTGGCCTGTACTCGCTGTCCGTCGAGGCCACCGACGCCATCGCGAAAGTCCGCCAGCAGATCGCCGACCTCATCGGTGCCTCACAGGCCAACGAGGTCGTCTTCACCCGCAACACGAGCGAGTCGCTCAACCTGGTCGCCAAGAGCTTTGCACCCACGGTGCTCGAACCGGGCGACGAGGTCGTCATCACTATCATGGAGCACCACTCCAACCTGATTCCGTGGCAGCAGGTCTGCCGCGAGACCGGCGCCAAGCTCGTCTACCTCTACCCCACCAAGACCGGCCAGCTTACCACCGAGGAGGTTCTTGCCAAGGTGGGTCCCAAGACCAAGATCCTAGCCGTGGGACAGGTCTCCAACGTGCTGGGCGTCGAGAACCCGGTCAAGAACCTCGGCAAGCTCGTGCACAAGTACGGCGGCTACCTGGTCGTCGACGGTGCGCAGTCGCTGCCGCACATGCCGGTCGATGTGGCCGACCTGGGCGCCGACTTCTTTGCCTTTAGCGCGCACAAGGCCATGGGCCCCATGGGCATCGGCGTGCTGTGGGGCAAGATGGACCTGCTCAACGCCATGCCGCCCATGCTCACCGGCGGCGAGATGATCGATTCGGTCACCGAGCAGGATGCCGTCTGGGCTCCCGTCCCCGAGAAGTTCGAGGCCGGCACGCAGGACGCCGCCGGCATCTTCGCCACGGGTGCGGCACTCGACTACCTGGTCAACACCGTGGGTTACGAGAACATCCAGGCCCGCGAGCAAGCACTCGTCCACTATCTGATGGGCGAACTCATGCAGCTCGACTTTGTCCAGATCATCGGCTCCATCTATTGGGACAACCACCACGGCGTCGTGAGCTTTAACGTCAAGGGCATCCACCCGCACGACGTCGCGAGCATCATGGACATGGACGGCGTCTGCATCCGCGCCGGTCACCACTGCGCGCAGCCGCTGCTCACCTGGCTGGGCGTCGAGAACCTTGCCTGCTGCCGCGCCAGCGTAGCCTTCTACAACGACAAGGCCGACATCGACAAGTTCATCGCCGGCCTGCATCACGTTTGGAGCACGTTCAATGGGTAATCTGTACACCTCCACCACATTTATGGAGCACAACTCGCATCCCGACTATAAGTACGAGATGGATGCTCCCACGCACGAGCACGACGGCATCAACCCCAGCTGCGGCGACGAGCTCACCTTGCAGCTGCGCGTCGAGAACAACGTGATCGAGGAGGCCTCCTTTACCGGCCACGGCTGCGCCATCAGCCAGGCCAGTGCCGACATCATGGCCGACCTCATCACCGGCGAGACCGTCGAGGAAGCTCGCCGCCTGGCAGAGCTCTTCCTCGCCATGATCCGCGGCGAGCAGCTCTCCGAGGAAGACCTGGAAGACCTGGACGAAGCCGCCCAGCTCCAGGACATCTCGCACATGCCCGCCCGCGTCAAATGCGCCGAGCTCGCCTGGCGCACCCTCGACGGCATGCTCACGGGACAAAATAATCAGTAGTATTTGTCCCAAATCTTAAGAATTTTGTTGGCCGAATCGCTTGACAATAGTGGTTCGGCCATTTTCTATTCCGAGCCCTCAGCCTGAGCCTTCACCCGCGCATAAGCGCGCACGATACGAGAGACGGTACTCTTGCTGATTCCCGTATACCGTTCGATCTCGCGCACCGTGTAGCCGCCATCGTGCAGGGCGAAAATGATTCCGTCTCGCCGCGCGGGAGCTACGGTCTTGAGCTCATTGAGCGGCACACCCAGGCGCTTCGCCATCTTGTCGGCAAACGCACGCCGCTCCCACTCCGTCTCTTCCAGATCGGACATCGCCGGCTCGCGGCTGTCGGGCGTCGAAAGCGAATAGGCAATAAAGGCCTTGGAAGAACCAAAAAGATCAAGCACGCAAGAAGGGTCGGATAATCCCCTCGTCATATCGTTGTCATAGGCCCGTAGATACTCGGCAAAGCTGCTCCACGGATAGCGCTCGATTAAGCTGATGCCAACCTTCTGCGGATCGGCGTGCACAGAGCGAATAGCCCCCATCACCTGCCAGTCGGTATCGAGCGAGCAGCGCTCAAAACGTTCACGAAATAGGCAGCCCGCGCGCTCAGTGCGCTTATTGAACCGACGAGCATACGTCAACAACAGCCGCTGCATGGCTGCGCTCATTTCGTCCTCGTAATCCAAAAGCACCAGATCCACGTAGTCGCTCATGAGACACCACGCCACGACCGTCACGCCGGCATCGCGGCAGCAGTCGCGCATCAGCTCCAAAAACTCCCACCGGTCGTCATCGGTCTCAAAGATGATCTGTTTTCCGGTGCCACGGGCCGAAACATGGTAAAAACCGGTGACCGTTCTCCAAACGCGCTGCACGGCACCCCCTTCAGCGGGATCAACTTGCGCCTTCCAATACACCACGATTGAAACGTGCCATCAAAACATTCACGCAAAATGGCACCCGTCGACGGTAAAAGGCGGCAAACCGACGGCGAACGGCACCGCAGCACAGGTCAGACAATGCGACGTTTCCGCAAGATGACCAAAAACGACAAATATGCGACACGCGCTTCTGATGAATATATCTAATTTAAATCGTTTCAATTGAAAGTTCCGCGCTTCTCGCTACGAAAACTGAGCCGTTCGCCGATTATTCCGTGCATTTCGCGGTATTATAGGGGCTGCATGTCATGTCCCTTTCGAAGGGTCGCCCGGCAATCGCCAGCCACGACCCCCAGACGGGACGCCAACACGATAGAGAGGAGAGGCATGCAGTACTCACAGGAAGTGGAGAACATGTGCCCCGTTGCCAAGGGTGCATACCACGGCCCCGCACCCATCCCCGAGGAGGGCAAGTGGGTCCAGGCTAAGGAGATTTCCGACATCTCCGGTCTTACGCACGGTGTGGGTTGGTGCGCACCTCAGCAGGGCGCCTGCAAGCTCACGCTGAACGTCAAGGACGGCATCATCGAGGAGGCCCTCGTTGAGACCATCGGCTGCTCGGGCATGACCCACTCTGCCGCCATGGCTTCCGAGATCCTTCCCGGTAAGACCATCCTCGAGGCCCTCAACACTGACCTCGTCTGCGACGCCATCAACGTTGCTATGCGCGAGATCTTCCTGCAGATCGTTTACGGCCGCAGCCAGACCGCGTTCTCCGAGGGCGGCCTGCCCGTGGGCGCCTCCCTCGACGACCTCGGCAAGGGCCTTCGCTCTCAGGTCGGCACCATGTTCGGCACCAAGGCCAAGGGTGCTCGTTACCTCGAGCTCGCCCAGGGCTACGTCACCCGCATGGCTCTCAACGACAAGAACGAGATCATCGCATTCGAGTTCCTGAACCTCGGCAAGTTCACCGACGCCGTCAAGGCCGGCAAGACCCCCGAGGAGGCCATCGCTGGCGCTATGGGCCACTATGGTCAGTGGGACAACGCTGCCAAGTACATCGACCCGCGCACCGACGAGGAGACTCACTCCGTCGCCAGCGTGTTCCCGGTTCACGAGTAGAAAGGGAGGGAAATAACTATGACTGTTACGTTCGAAGGTTACGAGCGCCGCGCTGACAAGATCAACAAGTGCCTCGCCGACAACGGCATCGCCTCCCTCGAGGAAGCTCTGCAGATCTGCACCGACAAGGGCTTCAACCCGCGTGAGATCGTCAACAACACCCAGTCCATCGCCTTCCAGAACGCCGAGTGGGCCTACACCCTCGGCTGCGCTCTCGCTGTCAAGCGTGGCGCCAAGACCGCTTCTGAGGCTGCCGCCATCATCGGCGAGGGCATCCAGGCCTTCACCGTTCCCGGCTCCGTCGCCGAGGACCGCAAGGTCGGTCTGGGCCACGGCAACCTGGGCGCTATGCTGCTCTCCGACGACACCGAGTGCTTCGCCTTCCTGGCCGGCCACGAGTCCTTCGCTGCCGCTGAGGGCGCTATCGGCCTGGCTCTGAACGCCAACAAGGCTCGTAAGAAGCCGCTGCGCGTTATCCTCAACGGTCTGGGCAAGGACGCTGCTCAGATCATCGCCCGCATCAACGGCTTCACCTACGTGAAGACCCAGTTCGACTACTACACGGGCGAGCTCAAGGTCGTCGAGACCATCCCCTACTCCGAAGGTCCCCGCGCTGCCGTTAACTGCTACGGCTCCGACGACGTCCGCGAGGGCGTTGCCATCATGTGGCACGAGAACGTCGACATCTCGATCACCGGTAACTCCACCAACCCCACCCGCTTCCAGCACCCCGTCGCTGGCACCTACAAGAAGGAGCGCATCGAGGCTGGCAAGAAGTACTTCTCCGTCGCTTCTGGTGGCGGCACTGGCCGTACCCTGCACCCGGACAACATGGGCGCCGGCCCTGCCTCTTACGGCATGACCGACACCATGGGTCGTATGCACTCCGACGCCCAGTTCGCCGGTTCTTCCTCCGTGCCCGCGCACGTCGACATGATGGGTCTCATCGGCATGGGCAACAACCCCATGGTCGGTGCCACCGTCGCCTGCGCTGTCGCCGTCGAGGAGGCCCTCAAGGCCTAATCGCGCCCACGCGATGCTCATATAGTTGAGCTTAGGAGCCGCTATCCACCCGGGTAGCGGCTCTTTTTGTTTGCACTGTCGCAGGGTAGCCAATGCCGATATATCAGTTGGGGCGAAATACGAGATGTGATGAGATGGAGCCACCAAGCAGCCCTAACGTCCACGTGCCATATTCGCCCTTTACCGATTTATTCAATCTTTGCGATACCTTTGCCGATCACCCATGCGACAATGCGCCGGACGAGAAAGGAATCCGATGGAATCGACTGATGTACTGGTAATTGGATCTGGCAATGCGGGCCTTTGCGCCGCCATCGAAGCGGCACGCACGGGTGCAACCGTCACTGTGGCAAGCGCCGGCAAAACTATGAGCGGATCGAGCTTTTTCCCGGGAACCTGGGGTCTCGGCCTTATTGGCCCCGTCGACGAAAACGACGAACAGGACCTCATCGACACCATCCAGACCGTTGGTGGCGGCGTCGCCGACCCCGAGCTTGTCCAGACGTTTGTCCACAGCATTCCCCAAGCAATTGAATGGCTCGAGCAAGACCTGGGCGTTGAGCTCCAGCGTCCGCAAAGCGCTGAGAGCGCTCAGCAAAAGCAGTTTATCCCCTGCTTTGACCACAAGACGCGCATGTGGCGCGGCCTTACCCGCAAACCCCTTGAGGACGCACTGACGACCCGGATCGAGTCGCTCGGTATTCGCCTGCTCCCCCGCCATGAGCTTATCGACCTTGTTGAAGATACGGACGGCAGAATCACCGGAACCGTGCTCTACGACCTCACCGAAGATCGAATCGTGCCCTTTGCTGCCAAGGCCACGATCATCGCAGCCGGTGGCACAGGCGGCCTGTTCGAGCGCAGCCTTACGTCGGCTGATGTGCTCAGCTCCTCGCAGGCCATCGCACTGGCGCACGGCGCATCGCTTACTAATATAGAATTCATGCAGATGATGCCCGGCTTTATCGAGCCCAAACGAAACCTTGTCTTTAACGAGAAGACCTGGCGTTACGTCAATATCGACCAACCGGTCGATATTGCCGACGAAAAGTTGGACGATCTGCTTGAGCAACGCTCCGGATATGGCCCCTTCACTTCGCGCTTGGCTTCCCGCGCCATCGATCTTGCCATCGATCAAGCAGGCGCCGAAGGCCTGGCGCTCCACTACGACTTTCCCCGCGAGGACGTCCCCGAGTTTGTGCAGACCTTTGCCACCTGGCTACAAGATGAGCACGGCATCGCGCCGACCGACGAGATGCGCGTGGCGATGTATGCCCACGCCGCCAACGGCGGTATCAAAATCGACAAGACCGCGCACACGGGCGTTGAGGGCCTCTACGCCTGCGGTGAGGCAACAGGCGGCATGCACGGGGCCGACCGCATCGGCGGCTTGTCGAGTGCCAATGGGATCGTATTCGGGCGCATCGCAGGCGCATCAGCGGCTCAAGCAGCGCAGAATGCACCTGAGGTGGCCCCGAAGGCGGATATCGCCCTCCCCCAGTATGGCATTGCCACAACAGACGCCGAGCGTCTGACCCGCAGCCTCAAACACACCATGAGCACCTACTGCATGATCAACAGGACCGAAGTTGGCCTTTCCAAGGCGCTGCAAGAGCTTGAAAACATTCAAGATGATGCCACAGCTCTAAATAAGCCGCATGCCAACGACAGCGAAATCGCTGCGCTCGCCCGCATACAGTCGCAGATTCAGCTAGCACAGGAAATGGTCAAAGCCATGCGCAAACGAACCGAAAGTCTCGGATCGCACTATCGAGCAGACTAAATCGATTCTCACTTTGAGTTTGATCACAACTTCTCAACATGCATCGAGCCCCGTGAGCATAATTCTCATAAGGAGAGCACGTTTATGGGGCTTTAGCCGTGTTTCCTTAAGGGAATCACGGTGCAGTTTCCCCAACTTCGCGCCCCGACGGGTTCGACCCCATGCGAGGTCAACAAAAAAGCGACCAGCCTGAGCCAGTCGCTTTAACAATCTTTGGTGGGCCGTCAGGGGGTCAGCCTGCTGCGCAGGCGACCGCTGCGGCGCCAAGGCGCCTTGCGCGCTGCGCTGGCAAATGCTTACGCGTTTTCTCAGCTACGCGCCCTTTCGGGTTCGACCCCATGAAAGGTCAACAAAAAAGCGACCAGCCGAAGCCAGTCGCTTTACAATGCTTTGGTGGGCCGTCAGGGGGTCGAACCCTGGACCTTGGGATTAAGAGTCTTGAACGTGATGTTATGGAGTGCCTTGTAGCAGCAAAATCGCAGGTAGTTATGTTTCCACACGCTCTCACCGCACTGAAACTGCATTGCAGAACGGATATTGACGGATATCTGGCAATGCATAAAGCCCCTCCCCGGCAGTTCATGCCGGGGAGGGGCTGCATCTATCAATTTCTAAAGTCTTTTTGGCTGCCGACGCGCACGATTGCCCATCCGAGAAGACCGGTCAGCAGTCCTGCAGCAGCGCCGACAATAAAACAGATATCAAATGGATTCATATGCACACCTATCGATAGAGTTGCTTGACGAGCGCTTGGCCGATGGCAACGTTGGTGTCGCGGCCCTGGTATCCGTCCGCACCCGATGATCCGCACGAGATACCTTGAGCGATGAGCCACTGCTGGTGTTTGAAGACCGTTCCCGAACCCATCTGTCGCGCCTGAACACCGCCGACCACGGGATAGACTTTGCATCCGACCTTGTCCTGCAGGGCGCGGACGGCATTCGAGCCAACCCCGCCCTTGACGTACTCGATTACGCCGCGGTCGCATGCCCAAAGGTATCGCTCATTCGCCGGCCATTGACCGGAGATCACGCCATCGGCAGTCGTGCCGAGCTGGCATTGCAGCTCCTTGGCCATCTTCGGGCCGAAATATCGCGTGTCTCCGAGGCTCGGGACCGTATTGTCCGCGACTTCCGTATTTGACCCATTCAGTGTCTTGCCGTCGCCAAGCCAGTAGAGCGTGCCGTCCCATGGGTAGCTGTAGTACGCCTTGATGTTGGACTCGCGCCCGGTCTGGTCGCCCTTGGTGCCGGTGACGGTCCCCTTTTCAGAAATGGAGAATTGGGCCAAGAGGTCGCCGCGAGCGGATCCATAGGGAGAGACGCACACGGCGGTGTGGCACTTCTCGTTGAGGTAGATGTCTCCACGCTGGGCGGACTTGACGCCCATCTTACGCCAGCCGAAAAGGCCCGTCTTGAGCAGCTGCTCCCGCATGTTTCCGGTATACGAGGCTCCGAAGGTATTGACGCCGACCGCGCGGAGGGCGGTCACTACGGCCGAGGAACAGTCGCGATCGCCACCGGCAATAGTGACGGTGGTGCCGTCGGACAGACAAATCGTCTCGGTCGTTCCGTCCCCCATGCGGTTGGCCTGCGAGTATCCGTGACCGCCGCCCCCATCATGGGAGACGAGGTGTTCCATGACCTGCGCGAAGGCCTCGCGCTGTGTGATGGCCATGGCCTACTCAACCGCCTTGGCGTCATATGCGGCATGGGGCTCGCTGTACGACATGGCACGCTTCGAGTCCGACGCGCCCTTGGTGGTCGGATCGACGATCACGCCGAAGCCGGCGAGAACGGTCAGGATGATTCCGACGAGCTGGATGAGCGACCCCTGGGAGATAGGCGCCACGACTCCGAGGATTCCGAGCACCTGATAGGCTGCGCTGATTACGGCGGCGGCCAATGCCGCGAGCGTCTGCTTATTCTTGAAGCGAAGGGCCCAGTTGATTTTCATTTTTCAGCTCCTAATCTGACCCGCCGATACCGTGATGCAGGTCGTAATTCTTCTCGACGCGGTCGAGCCGGTTGAACAAGGTGATGACCTGTTGCTCGACCTTCGTGAGGCGCTCGCCGTGGTCGTCGAGCTTGCGGTTGATCTCCTTGACGCCATCCTTGATCTCGCTCGTGTCGCCGCAAAGGCTGTCGAGCTTGTCTTCGGTCCGCTGCTCCTTGGCAGACGATGTTTTGGATACGGAGACGCGCCCGATGAAGAACGTGACAATCACAACGGCGGCCGAGAGGACCGACGTTGCCTCCCCGATGCTCAGCGCCGGCACCCTAAACCTCCTCCGCGTACTCTTCTCCGACGATCTCCTCATATTCGTCGCATGTGATCCACTTGCAGGCCACGGCTCGATGCACCATGGCCTTGGTCCAGAGGCCGCGCTCGTAGTAGCGCCTCACCTTGTCATAGTTCTTCGAGTGCGCCGCCGTGGTTGCAGCCTTGACGCGTCCCGCCATTACTGTTCACCCCCGACCGTCATCATCAGGTAGTCGATGTTTGCCGTGTTGGTCTCGGTTTGGCTGGGCTCGGCGACCTTCTCGCGCATCTGCTCAAGCAGCTTGTCCACGTCCGGGGCCTCACCCTTTCCGTAGGCGGCGACGGCCGCGGTGTAGGCGAGCTTTCGCGCCTTCCGCTCAATGTACTCGTCATCGTCGATAACGCCCGCGTCGTGCGCCGCGTCGGGGTCGCCGATCTGCGACAGCAGATCGCGCAGGGCGTTGACCTCGGCCATGGTGCCGTCTTGAAGCTCGTTGGGGCGCGGCATGTCTTCCTCAGTGTCCATGCGGACTCCTCTCTTGTCGGGGAATGTGTCGCCATCGTATTGGCGCCGTGAGATTGCCGGGCCGCTTCGATGGGCGCAAAGAAAGAAGGCGCGCCGCGGCACGCCTTCGATGCTTCTGTTATTTCGCGGCCGCTTCGCTTAGGCCGCTGCTATGAGTTGCCGGTTCTCCGCTATTGCGAGGGCTTGCCTCCGCTTGAATCGTCCCTCGGGTTGGCCTGCATTGAGCACCCCCCCTCCCGCGCGAGATTTTCGAACAGGCTGCGGTACAGCGCGTCCATGGCCAAAACGCTGCGGTGCGCGTCCAGCCGCTTCATGCCGCCGCGCCAGCTCTGGTAGCTCCGCTCAACCTGCTCGGGGGTCATGACGCCATCGGCGACCATGCGGGCCATCTTCTTCAGCTTGCGGCGCTCGCGCGTGATGGAGTCGCGGCACGGCTTCACGACTATGCGGCCCGTCTCCGTGTAGAAGATGCGCTTCTTCAGCCACGTGAAGCCGCGCGACAGCTTCACCACGCGGGTCTTGCGCGGGTTCAGCTCTATGCCCAGCTCGGCGCACTTGCGCCCTATCAGCAGCAGGCACACCTGCAGGTACTCCTTGCTCTCGTGGATCAGGTAGAAGTCGTCCATATAGCGCCCGTAGGCCTCAGGGCGCAGCATCTCGGTCACGTAGTGGTCGATGCGGTTGGGGTGGGCCACCGCGCATATCTGGTTCGGCTCGCTGCCCAGACCCAGGCCCACCTCGCCCTGTGCGTCTATCAGGCGGTGCTCGAGGGCGACCACGCGCGGATCGAGCAGTGCGTCGGCCACCTGCCGCTTGACGGGTTCGTGGGCTATGCGGGCGAAGTAATCTGAGAAGTCGCCCAAAAGGATGTATCCCTCGCGCCTGTGCCGCCGCCAGTGGTCGGCCAGGTGGCGCTTGAGCAGCTTCAGGGCGTAGTCGGTGCCGCGCCCCTTGATGTTGGCGGAGTTGGCCGTTATGAGTGTCGGGACTATCGCGGGTACGAGGGCGTTCTGAGAAAGCGACTTCTGAATCACTCGCTCTGGGAAGTGCACGGCGCTGATGTGGCGCAGCTTGCCGCGCTCCCACAGGTCGAAGCGGATGAAGCCCCGGCATATGTCGCGGCCCTCCAGAAGGTCGTTCCTCGATTTGACCGCGTTTCGCAGATAGTCCTTCATATAACGCTGCGTGGAGGACTTCCACATCACGCCGCCCGCCGCCTGCTTGGAGGCCTTGCAAAGGCTGTTGAGGTCGGCCACGGCCTCAAGGGTGCACGGCTTCACGCGCTCGGCCTTGGCCTTGGCGCGCCTCTCCTCGCGGCGCTTGCGGCGCGCGGCCCTTCTTTCCTCGGAGTTCATCGAAGGCACCCCGCACGGCTCTCAGTGTGGCTCTGGCAGCCGCTTGAGGTATGGCCATGAAACGCGGCGAAGCCACGGAGCGCCGCGCCATGCAAGCAGCGTCCGGCCACCCTCGCGGGGTGCGTATTTACGGGCGCATGCCCGACGGTCGCGCCTTCCTTCCTCTTCGCGCTCTGCTTTCGGCCCTGGGGCCTACTCGGTCTGGCAATAAGGGAATCCGGGGCGGGGGCGAACCCAGACGTTCGTCGCGGAGTTGTAGTTGGCATTGCCGTTGTTGTTGACGTAGCACACGTTGGACGACGAGCCACCCATGACGGAACGCAGCCACCAGTTGTACCGATATACAAGGCGGGACCGCCGTCCATTATAGCGAACGCAGGCGCTCTAGCTCGGCCTCGGCCTCGGCTATGCGCTCCTCGGTGGACTTCTTGCCGGTGACGCGCACGTTCTTGCGCGCGCCCTTCAGCAGCCTGATCTCCTCCTCGACCATGGCCGCCAGCCCCTCGAAGCGGTTGGCGTTCACGGGCAGGCCGATATCCATGAGGCACTGCATGTCGAGCATCAGCTGCTCGCAGTCGGCTATCGCCAGCGTCAGGTAACGCTTGCGCTCAAGTGCGTTGAACGAACTGTTGGGGTAGAAGCAGTCGGCGCGGTTGACGTTGTATACGATGCTGCGCGCGGTCTCCACCGTGGGGACTGCGTTCAGCAGCCTGTAGGCTTTCGGCACTACTGAGGAGGACGCCATCAGCTTGTTGACCTCCACGCGGATGGCGATGGCCTGCGTGAAGAACTTGTACTCGGACACCTCGCGGTTTCGCTGGTAGACGCCGCTCATGGCACCTCC
>CABUBZ010000057.1 GCA_902489945.1 uncultured Collinsella sp. | reverse complement strand
GGGAACGGCGGCGCGGGCATCTGCACCGGCACCCTCCGGCTCCGCATCGCCGCGGACAAGCCTGCCCTCGGCATCCAGCGAAGCGTTTGCCTCAAACGCCTGCTCGCCAAAGGTAAAGTCCGTGAGCGAAATGAGCTCGTAGTCGCCCGGCTGGGAGTTGTCGAACACCAGGCGGTCGCTATCGAGCTGCGGCGTGTCCAGAGCGTCGGTCGGCAAAATACGGCGCAGCACGTCGTAGGTCAGATCCGTCTCGACATCGAAGGTCGGCGCCGTCACCTTGCCACGGCTCACACCGGCATCCATCGCCAGAATGACCAGCTCGCGTGCTCGCGTCATGGCGACATAGAGCAGGCGGGCCCGCTCCTCGAGCGAGAGCTGCAGGTCGTCGTTGCGCAGACGGGCAAATGCCTCGGCGGGAGAGCCCGTCGCGCATACGTCCTCCATAAGCTCTGGCGGCAACCACAGCGACGTGCCCTTGCCCTTAAACGCGTGTTCAAACTGCTTTTTGACGTCATCGCCCTTCACGAACGTACCGTCCGCGAGTTTAACGCCGTCGAAGCGTGCCGGCAGCGCCACGACCTGCGCTCCGCCCTCGACGCGACCCATCTGCGCCGCACCGGACGGCTTGCGCACGCCAAAACACTCGGCAACCGCCACGACCGGATACTCCAGACCCTTGGACGCATGCACCGTCATGATGCGCACTGCGCCGTCACCCTCCTCGTTGAGGGCACCCGGGGCCTCCTTGCCCGCCAAGAAGCGGTCGAAGGCCAGCGCGATGGAACGCGGCGAGTTGCCGAACTCGGCCTCAGCCTCAGCCACGGCGTCGAGCGCCTTGAGCACGTTGGCGGCAATGGCCTTGCCCTCGGGGCCGCGCTGCGCCAGGCGCACAAACCAGCCGGAGGCGTTGACCACGTCGCGCGCGATGGCGGCGAACGAATCGCGGCCCGCGCGACGAAGCGCATACCGCAGCACCTCGCGGGCGCGCTTCACCAGCGGCAAGTCTTGCAAACCCGGCACGTCGGAATCGCTCATGATGCCCATGTCGATATTCCGGCGCGAGGTCTCCCCTGTCTCGCTATCGAGCTTGGTCGCCAGCGCCAGGAACTCCTGAGCGCCGAGCGCAAACATCGGCGAGGCGAGCAGCGGCATAAGGCCCCGCGCCGTATCGGCCGGATTGGCGAGCGCACATACCAGGGCGCGCACCGTCTGCACCTCGGCTGCCTGGGCAAAGACCGAACCACCCGCGATGACGCAGTCGAGCCCCTGGTCGCGGAAGGCCTGGGCGTAGACGTCGGCGTTGGTCATGCGGCCCAGCAGCAGCACCATGCCGCCCTGGGGCTGGCCGGCATCGGCAAGCGCGCGGAATCGCTCGGCGATCGCACGGGCCTTGGCCTGTGTGCGTTCCTGCGTACTGCCGCCGGCAACAAAGAGGGCCTGGCGACGCGAGGCGTCTGCCACCAGCGTGTCCTTGCGGCCGTCGCTCGCCTCAAGATCCAAAAAGCCCTGCATCAGGCCGCCGTCATCGCCGTCGAAGACGCGTGCCACGTAACGCAGTACCTCGTCATGGCTGCGGAAGTTGCGCACGAGTTTGACGAGTTCGCCGGCAGGGGCGTCGGCCACGGCAGTCGCCTCGGGCGCGGCAGACGAGCCCACCTTGCGCTCCTGACGACGGAACACCTCGACCTCGGCGCCACGGAAGCGATAGATGGACTGCTGCGCATCGCCCACAGTGCACAGCGCGCGCTCCCCCGCACCCGTCAGGTAACGGATCAGATCGACCTGCATCTGGTCGGTATCCTGAAACTCATCGATCATGACCATCTTAAAGCGGCCCTCGTACGCAGCACGGATGGCAGGGTAATCGCGCAACGCCTCGTAAGCCATACGCAGCAGGTCGTTGTTATCGAGCGCGGACTGGCCGGCCTTGAGCGCACGGTACTCCGCCTCTACGGCACGAGCGAGCCCCACCAGCGCATCGAGCGCCGAACCGCCGCAGGCAAGCACGATATTGATAAACGCATCAGCCGCCTCGGCCTTGAGTAGCTCCACCTGCTCCTTAGGAAACGCCTTGCTCGCGCGCGGCATGGTGCACGACATCATAAGTCGCGCCGCATCGGCCATGGTCTTGCCGCTCGCCTCAAACGCATCGATGGCATCGAGCGCCACCTGCGCTTTCTCGGTCGCGGCCTTGCTTGCGCCCAGCGCCGCGCGATAGGCATCGGCGAGTGCAGAGGTATCGGCCTGGCCGCGCGCCACGCGCACGTCGTCCATACCGCCCGGCAACTGACTCGACAGCTCCAGCAGGTCGCGCACCAGACCCTTGATGGTCGTACCGGCGCCAAAGGAACCGCCCTCGCCCGCCATGGGATACCAGGCGTAGAGGGCCTTGAGCGATGCCGCGAGCTCGGGGGCGGCATCGGGCGCCGTTGCGCGACCCAGCACATGCTCGACAGCCTGATCCATGAGCTCGTCGGTATCGGTGAGCACTGTGAACTCGGGATCGATGCCCAGCTCCAGCGCGTGCGCGCGCAGGATACGCGAGCACATGCCGTGAATGGTCGAGATCCACGCGTCGTCGACGGTCAGTGCTTCCTCGTCCATGCCCTCGTCGATGAGCGCGCGGCGCACGCGGTCACGAATCTCGGCCGCGGCATCTTTGGTAAAGGTAATAGCGAGCACCTGGTCCAGATGCTCAACGAACGGACCGGATTCGGGAGAGAGTGCGTAGACGATGCGGCGCGTGAGGGTAAAGGTCTTGCCCGAACCGGCGCCCGCCGAGACAAACAGCGGACGGTCGAGCGTTTTGACGATCTGCAGCTGTTGCGGCATCAAAGTCGAAAGATCCATGGTCTACACGTCCCTCCTTACAAACGTTCCTTCGTGGTTATACGAGCAGCGCGCATGCGCGGCCTGAGCCGACGTCGGGTCGACGGCGGCAACGTTGCCCGCCTCGAGCTCGCGCAGACGCTCGGCGATGCCGGTCTCCACGCGATCGAGCAGGGCGTCGAAGTCCATGCTGCCACCCTCGCCGGGGAAACCTTTCTTAAGGCCCGGGATGCGACCGTCACCACGCTCCTCCTCGAGCAGCTCGGCACTCGCTGCGCCTCGCAACGCCGGTTTGCCGCCCTTGGTCGAAAAGTAGAGCGCCGCGCGGGTGTCCAAATCCAGCGCTCGGCGCATGGCCTGGGCGTAGATGAGCGTCTGGGTATGTGGTGGCAACCAGCGCGGATCGTCGATGGGCGCCGTGCCCGATTCCTCGTCACGCACCGTGGGGTCGGCGAGCTTAAACTCCTCAACGCCCGTGCGATGCTTGTAGTCGATCACCACGGCACGATTCTCGGCGTCCACGTCCACGCGGTCGATGCGCCCGCCAAGCGGCCAACCGGCATACTCGACCTTGAGCTCGTTGAAGGCGAACTCCAGGTAGCGCGGGGCAAAGGGGGCAAGTGCCTCGGACTCGTAGGCAAGCACACCCTCCAGCTGCGGCAAGATCTCGGCCACCTGGCGTTCCTCCACCGCAGAGAGCGGCACCAGCGGGCCCTCCGTGCCGCGCTTGCCGGCGTGCTCGGCCAACGTCTCGTCAAAGACCTCGTGCAGCAGCTCCTGTGCACGCGGCAGATTCTCGGGCGTCACGCGCTCCATGCCCTCTTGGGGCAGACGGGCATGCAGATGCTCCAGCACGTCGTGGACAAAGTTGCCCTTCTCCATGTTGCCAAAGCCCGCGTCGATCGACTGGGGCTTGACGCGATACGACACGAACCAGCACAGTGGGCAGGTAGAATAGGCCTCGATCTGCGAGGCGGACGTCAGACGCGGCACGAGCGGCGCGTCCTCACCCTCGCCATCGCGACGGCGCAGGACCAAATACGGCACGGCCTCGGCACTCAGATGCTGAGGGGCTTCACAGGTCACGCGCTCGCGCTTGAGGCCTTCACCTGCCGCGGGATCAAAGTCGGCGATGATATCGCCCTCGCCCACGCACGTGGGCTTGGCAGCGCCAGCGGCCTCGGCATGTGCCCGCAGCTCGGTCCATACGGCTGCCGGGTAGCACTCGCGCGCCTGGCGATCGTGTGTCACGCGGGCAAGCGCGACCGGACCGCTCGCCGCCTGCATCGCACGGCCAAAGCGCACGCGCAACAGGGCGGCGGGCTCCAAAGACACGCCGTCGCGGCGCAGCTCGGCCGTCAATGTGGCAAGCGGGCCCTCTTCGTGCGAAAGCGGATAGCTGTCCAGGTCGACATCGGCAAACAGCACGGCATCGTAGCTGCCAGGGCGAAGAACCGACGCATCGGCAAGCGACGCGAAGCGCACTTGTGCTCGTGGTGTGCGATCGACCTCATAGGTCTCGTAATCGTAGGCGGTACTGCGCTTGTCCACCTTGGTTCGAACGCCGTCGAGAACCGGCACGGTCGCGGCCTGCGACACGTCGAGCGCGCGAGCATCGTTCATAAGGATGTCGATGGCATGGCGCAGCAAAGCCGTCTCTGCCTGGCGACGGGCCTGGCCATCAAGGCCGCCTAGAGCGCGATCGGGCAACGCCTCGGCAACGGCAAGCATGGCCTTAAGCGCCGTCACGGGCTTGTCACGCCACAGCGCCTGGAACACGTCCGAGACCACACACGGTACGTTCTTAAACCAGTTATCGTCGCTCGTCGCCTTGCGCGCGCCCCTCACCTGGCCCTGAACGCTCTGCAGCAGGCTCTTGACGCCCGCGGTAGTCTTGCTGCGCGAGAGACGCATATTCTTATCGAAGGTACGGGCATTGACGGCATCAGCGCCCGAAAGCGGACTGTAGATCCAGTCGGTAAGCTCCGGCGCGGGCCACCACTCAGTCTTGGAAGCGGTGCCCTCGTCGGCGGCTTTCATACGCTCGATCAGGTTGGCGAGCGCCGTAAACTGCCTGCCCGCGATGGACTGGGAAAACGCCGTGAACTCAGTCGTCTCGGCCGCAATGTGACGCGCCGCCAAACGGGCGGCGAGCTCGCCGAACAGCCGGGGTGCCCGGGCAGAAACGACGAGCACGCGCACGGGGTCGGCGGGCGTTGCAGTAGCTTTATCGGCCTTGGACTCCTTGTGCGCTTTCACCAACTTATCGATGGCGTCCGCATAGACATGAGCACGGGCATGGGGGCCAGCGACCTCAATAAAGGCAGGCTGAGCGGCGGTCCCGTAAGCGGCATCAGACGCGCCGACACCCTCCCCTAGCGGCGCGATCTCAAACAACACATCGCGGGCATCAAATGCCGTGGCAAGCTCCTCGCGCATCGCCGCCTGCTCGCGGGCAAGCAGCACGACGACCTCTCCCCCATTGTTCGCCACGGCAGTCAGCAACTCGAGCAGACCGTGCGTAAACGACGTGATACCGCGCACACATACGGCGCGAGTGCACGCCGGCAGGCTATCGGCCAGGGCACCGGCCATAATGTCAGCTGCCTCGCAGGGCTCGACCATATCTCGACGGTCCAAACCGCCCGCATAGACACGCAAAAGCTCGAACACACGAGCCTCGGCATCGCTTTTTGGCTCAGGCTGGCAGTTGTCGCCACGGCATCGTTCGGCACCCGTCCCCGCAACGCCCGGCAACACGTCGCGGGCCATGCGCGCGAGCATGCGCACTGTGCCCTGGCTGCGCGAAAGTGGCTGCAGGTCGGCATCGTCGAGACGCGTGACCATGTCCGAGAACAGCATCTGGCGCTGCAGGTTGTCGACGAAACCGCGCCCGTCGCCCAAAAGCTCCCAAAGCGAGCGAAGCCACGATGTAGGCGTCTTGTAGTCAATACCCAGCAAAATCCCGGCTTCCGCCGCATCATGACGGCACAGATCGAGCTCGGCAAACGTAGGTGTCAGCAGCACGGCACGTCCGTGGCAGTCAACAAGGTCGGCAAGCAGCGCCGACTCGGCATCACTCAAATCCGTGCCGGCATTGGTGGTATAGATTCGAACAGGCATGGTCCTCCGCTCAAACTGTTCGCAATAATCAATGCATCCATCCTACCCGCCCAAGCGGACACATTGCCACCGCAGCTCCATCTTTTGGTACAAAGCAACCTGACCCCAACGCACCAGCCGATTGCGGGCATATAAAAACCGCCCCCGGAGGAGCGGTTTTGTACAATTCGTTTATGGCGCGGCCTACTCGCCGTCCTCCAGCTTAATGAGGATTTTGCGGTAGCCACCGTACTCGCCGTTGAGCGCCTTGGACACACGGCTCACCGTGGTGGACGAAGCGCCAGTACGGGCTTGAACCTCAACATAAGGCTCGCCCTCGTCCAGGTAACGCGCAACCTGCAGACGCTGCGATAGATCGCAAATCTCGCGCGGCGTGCAGATATCGGTCAAAAACGCTTGGATATCCTTCTCGTCGTCCAAAAGGCTAAATGCGTGGACCAGCTGCTTGACATCAGGCTTGTCAAACATGTTCTCGATATTCATCGATCACCGCCAAACCCGCCAAAAGGCATCGAAGTTGATACTGACATCGGGCATCGTTCGCCCGTTCTATGCAATAGGGCAACGCCTGTGGCTTTTGCCCGTAGCAGTTTAGCACACCACCAAACTAAAGCGACAAGACTCTCTGTCAGCGGCGCGTTTTTCAGGACGAACGCCGTTTTGAAATCGAATGCGCACGTAAGCTCCACGAATATTTGCGACAATGGGCGTCCAGGCAAGGATCCGCGTTCGCGCAGCCGTCCAAGTCGCCACGGCAAGCTGCTTCACGCGTCACTAACTCTCCCCGCGCAAGAAAGGACCCCTACCATGCGCTTTATGCTTAACTGGCTCTTTACTTCGATCGCCATCGCGATCGCCACGTTCCTCGTCCCCGGCATCCAACCCTTCGGTTTTGCCGAGGCCTGGGTCTGTTTCGCCTTTGTGGGACTGTTCCTCAACATCGTCGATTCGCTCGTCAAGCCGTTCCTGACGGTCATCTCACTGCCGCTCACTATTATTACGCTTGGTATTTTTCAGCTCGTAGTCAACAGCTTTATGCTCGAGCTGGCCAGCTACCTGTCGGTCAATCTGCTGGGCGCGGGTATCTCCATCGCCAGCTTCGGATCGGCCTTTATGGGCAGCATCCTGGTATCCATCATGCGCAGCATTCTGGACAGCATCGCCGAGGGCTAAAACTGTTCAATACGAACCGTCATATCGACCCAAAACAAAGGCCGCCCATCGCAAAAATGGGCGGCCTTCTTATTTGCCAAGTCTCAAAGGACGAGAGGATCTACCATTTCTACCCCGTCCCCAAATGCAGGTGTGGGTTAGATGACGTAGTCGTAGCCATGGTTGGGAGCGACAAGTTGATCGAGCGTCACGCCGTCGAGGTAGTCGTTGATGAGCTTGTCCAAGTTCTTCCACACGTCGAGCGTGGGGCACTCGTCCGAACGCGAACAGCCCTTGCAGTCGCCGTCCAAGCATGCGACCGGCGCCAGACTACCCTCGGTCAGGCGCAGGATCTCGCCCACCGTGTACTGCTCGGGCGGGCGCGTGAGCACGTAGCCGCCGCCCTTGCCACGCATGCCCGAGAGCATGTTGGCACGTACGAGCGTAGCCAAAATGTTCTCGAGATATTTCTCGGAAATCCCCTGTCGCGCCGCGATCTCTTTGAGCGGGATGCGACCGGCCGCCTGGTGCTCGGCCAGGTCGACCATAACGCGCAGGGCATATCTGCCCTTAGTGGAAACCAACATGTATAGTGCTGCCTTTCGGTCATTTAGTCCGTAGAAATTCTAGCCGAAAAATTGGTTTTGAAAATACCCATTCCCGTCAAGATGGTTAATCGACTCGTAATAATCTTCTATTTCCTATTGCGTTACTAGGCTTTAGTGTCTACTATGCTTGCCAACGGCAAAACGAACAACCTATAAGGTTTGTGGGTTTCGCTGCTACACACACCGTAAAACCACACGGTATCCAGTCATTTGAACACTTTGGAGGTTCATCATGAGCAAGGTTTACACGTCCATCGATCAGCTTATCGGCCACACCCCGCTTCTGGAGCTCACTCACTTTGAGGCCGATGAGGACCTCAAGGCCCGCGTGCTCGTCAAGCTGGAATACTTCAACCCCGCCGGCTCCGTCAAAGACCGCGTCGCCAAGAACATGATCGACGAGGCCGAGAAGGCCGGCAAGCTCGTGCGCGGTGGCGACTACACCATCATCGAGCCCACGAGCGGCAACACCGGCGTCGGCATCGCCTCGGTGGCGGCTGCCCGCGGCTACAAGGTGATCATCACCATGCCCGAGACCATGTCCGTCGAGCGCCGTAAGCTTATGCAGGCATACGGCGCACAGCTCGTGCTCACCGACGGCTCCAAGGGCATGAAGGGCGCCATCGCCAAGGCCGAGGAACTGCAGAAGGAGACCCCCAACAGCATTATCGCCGGCCAGTTTGTGAACCCCGCCAACCCCGCCATCCACAAGGCCACGACCGGCCCCGAGATCTGGGATGACACCGACGGCGAGGTCGACATCTTCGTCGCCGGCGTTGGAACCGGCGGCACCGTAACCGGCGTGGGTGAGTTCCTCAAGGAGCAGAACCCCGAGATTCAGGTCGTCGCCGTTGAGCCCGCCACTTCCCCGGTGCTCTCTAAGGGCCAAGCCGGCCCGCACAAGATCCAGGGCATCGGCGCCGGCTTTGTGCCCGACGTCCTCGACACCCGGATCTACGACGAGATCATCCCCGTCGAGAACGACGACGCCTTTGCCACCGGCCGCGCCGTGGGCCACAAGGAGGGCGTGCTCGTGGGCATTTCGTCCGGCGCCGCCGTGTGGGCCGCGCTTCAGCTGGCCAAGCGCCCCGAGAACGAGGGTAAGACCATCGTGGCCCTGCTTGCCGACACCGGCGAGCGCTACCTGTCCACGGCACTCTTCCAGGACTAAGGTCTGTCGCCCATAGGTTGAGCTCAGGGACGAGCCGGTCTCCTCTCTCCCGGCAGCCTGAGCCCATCCAATCAGGGTGTCCCACGAGACGCCCGAACTTGCTACAATGTCTGCGGCGCGGAACCAGCCTCCCGCGCCGCTTTTCTTTTTTGGCCACATGCCACCAAGGAGAACCTCCCCATGCACAACAAGCGCGTGCTCGTCGCCATGAGCGGCGGCGTCGATTCCAGCGTGACCGCGTACCTGCTCAAAAGCCAGGGCTACGAATGCGTTGGCGCCACCATGCGCCTCACCTGTCCCGCACCCGACTCCGCCACGGGCATGAGTAAGGTCGACCGCGACATCGCCGATGCAAAGGCCGTCGCCGAGCGCCTAGGGATACCCCACCATGTGCTCGACCTGCAGCAGACCTTCGACCGCAATGTTATCGAGCGCTTCGTGACCGCCTATCAGGAGGGGCTGACGCCCAATCCGTGCATCATCTGCAACCGCCATATTAAGTTTGGCGCGCTGCTCGATGCGGCACTCGATATGGGCTGCGACTACATCGCCACAGGCCACTACGCCAAAACGAGTCAGGCGTCCGACGGAACCTGGCAGCTACACCGCGGCGAGGACCCCAAAAAGGACCAGAGTTACTTTTTGTATTCGCTCACGCAAGAGCGCCTGGCACGCACAATCTTTCCGCTGGCAGGCCTGGACAAGGAGCACGACGTGCGCCGCATTGCCGCCGAGCAGGGCTTCATCAACGCCAAGAAGGCCGAAAGCGAGGATATCTGCTTTATTCCAGACGGTGACTACGCGGGCTATATCGAGCGCCGCTGCGGACATGCCGCTGCACCGGGCGACATCGTATGGCGCGACGGCAGCGTGGTCGGGCGCCACAATGGCGCGCTGCGCTACACCATCGGCCAGCGCAAGGGCCTGGGCGTCGCGATGGCGCATCCCGTGTATGTGACGGGCGTCGACGCCGCCAACAACACCGTGCATCTGGGCGAGGCCGAGGACCTGACCGCCGCTGCTCTCACGGCCGATGAGTGGATCTGGAGCGCGCCGGCAGAGCGCATGGAGGCGGAGCTCGACGCCGGCGGCATTCGCGTAGGTGCCAAGTACCGCTACCGTCAGAAAGACCAGGCAGCGACCCTTACGCGCGGCGAAGACGGACAAATGCTGCTGACTTTTGACGAGCCGCAGCGAGCCATCGCCCCCGGCCAAGCAGTCGTTATCTACCGCGGCGACATCGTCCTGGGCGGCGGCACCGTTACGGCAGCTATCAAGTAGTCCCATCCCCTTCATAAGTTGCGGTGAAATAGGGACTGTTTAAGCGTTTCAGGCCGCTAAACAGTCCCTATTTCACCGCAACTTAGAGAGGACGGCCTCGGTCGGCACTGCTGTGTCAGCCGAGGCCGCTACATCGTTAGCGCTGGACGTAGGCGCGAACCAGCTCGTAGGTGTTGCGCACGCCGTCCATGTGGCTGCGCTCGTAGTTGTGGCTCGCGTACACGCCGGGGCCGATCAGGCCATGGCAAATGTCGTAGCCAGCCGAAAGCGTGGCCTCGACGTCCGAGCCGTAATGTGGGTACACATCGATCGCGTAGTCGAGCTCAAGCTCGCGCGCGATATTGGACAGCGCCGTCACCAGGTCGTAGTTGTACGGACCGCCCGAATCCTTGGCGCAAATCGACACCATACGCTCGGTGCAGCCCAGGTCGTCGCCCACGCAGCCCATGTCCACGCTGATCATCTCGCGCGTATCGGCCGGCACAAAGGCACCGCCGTGGCCGACCTCCTCATACACGGTAAAGAGCAGCGAAACCTTACGCGAAAGCGTCACCTCACCAGCGGCGACGGCACGCGCCAAGCCCAGCAAAATGGCGGCCGACAGCTTGTCGTCCAAGAAGCGGCTCTTAATGTAGCCGCTCTCCGTCACTGTGGTGCGCGGATCCATAGCGATGATATCGCCGGTCTGAATACCCAGCTCGAGCACATCGTCCTTGCTGTCAACGTTCTCGTCGAGCAGGATTTCCATGTTCTTCTCGATGGTCTTGACCGGTTCATCGGCCACATGCGCCGAAGGCTCGGTATTGAGGACCACACCCGTGTACACATTGCCGTCACGCGTGTAGACGGTGCAGTTCTCGCCATCGGCCGTAGACCACTGATGCCCGCCGAGCGTCGTGGGACGCAGACGGCCATTGTCCTTGATGGAGCGCACCATGGCGCCCAGAGTATCGACATGGCTCGCCAATACGAGCGGCTCGCCCTCGCCACCAAGCTCAACCAGTACGTTGCCCTTATTGGAGCGCTCGGGCCCAAAGCCCATATCGCGCAACGTCTCCATCAGATAGTCAGTCGCCGCACGGGTATAGCCCGTAGGCGAAGCAATCGAGGCAAGCGCCTTCAACTGGTCAGTAATATAGGAGAGCGTAGAATCCATCTTGGACACCAAAGTCACCCTTTCATATCGAATTAAACCCACAGCAACAATACCACCGCGAACCATCTTTTTACCTAGCGAGACGACCCATCGAGCTCCCCAGAACTGCGCCCGCCACGATAACGAGCC
>CABUBZ010000056.1 GCA_902489945.1 uncultured Collinsella sp. | reverse complement strand
GGCCGCACCTGCGTGGTTACCGGCGCCCGCCTGCATCTGGTGGAGCCGCTGGGGTTTTCGCTCGACGACAAGACGGTGCGTCGCGCCGGCCTGGGCTACTGGCAAAATTTGGACGTGACGACCTATGCCGGCTGGGAGGATTTCCTTGCGCGCAACGGCCTCTCCCCCGCCGACGAACGCCTGCATCTGCTGACCAAAAAGGCGCGCCGCACCTATGCGCAAAGTACCTACCGCGACGGTGACTTTTTGGTCTTTGGCAGCGAGAGCTCGGGGATTCCCGAGCCACTGCTTGCCGCGGCGCCCGAGCGCTGCGAGCGCATCCCCATGTTGCGCGATTGCGACTCGCTCGAAAACGCCGACGCCTGGGAGGCCCACGAGGAGTCGCTCGGGCATACCGAGGACAGCCACGAAGCCATCCTTCGACAGGATATCTGCGGCAACTTCGTCGACCCGGACGACTACCGCATCAGCGCTCTCAACCTCTCCAACAGCGCCGCCATCGTCCTCTACGAGGCCCTGCGCCAAACAGGCTTTCCGGGAATGTGACAAAGGAACTGTCCCTTTGTCACATTCGGTTATAGGTAGCGGCCGGTGATGCTTGCGGGGCAGGCCACGATGTCGCCCGGCGTGCCGGCGCAGACGATTTGCCCGCCCGCGTCACCGCCGCCCGGGCCCATGTCGATCACATAGTCGGCGTTGCGGACAAGGTCGAGGTCGTGTTCGATCACGACAACTGTGGCGCCCTTGGCGACGAGGCCGTCAAACACACTCAGCAGCACCTGAACATCGAGCGGATGCAGGCCGATCGTGGGCTCGTCAAACACAAACACGGCATCATCCTGCACGCGGCCCATCTCGCTCGCGAGCTTAAGACGCTGCGCCTCGCCGCCCGAAAGCGCCGGTGTGGGCTCGCCAAGTGTGAGATAACCCAAGCCCAGGTCGTGCAAGGTCTGCAAGCGCGCCTGAACCTTCTTGAGCCCCACCGTGGCGTCGAGCGCTTCGTCCACACTCATGTCCATGAGCTGCGGCAACGTAAGCAGGCTCCCGTCCTTGCCCTCGCGATGGATATGCGAAGCCGCGTCTACATAACGTGAGCCGCGACATGCCGGGCAGACGATCTCGACGTCGGGCAAAAACTGCACGTCGAGCGATATCGAACCCGTGCCATCGCACGTAGGGCAGCGCAAAGCGCCAGTGTTGTAGCTAAATGCGCCTGCCTTGTAGCCGGCTGCCTTGGCCTCGGGCGTGCGGGCGAAGGCGCGACGCAGTTCATCATGGATGTCGGCATAAGTCGCCACCGTCGAACGCACGTTGGCACCGATGGGCGTGGCGTCTATCAGGTTGGCACGTGCAATGCCCTCGGCATCGACCCAACGCACGTGTTTTGGCAGGCGCTCGCTGGCTGCCTGCGCCTTAAGTGCCGGGATGAGTGTCTCGAGCACCAACGTCGTCTTGCCCGAACCCGAAACGCCCGTCACCGCGACAAGGCGACCGCGCGGTATATCGACTTCGAGCGGTTTGACGGTATGGATGGCATCGGTCGCCATGCGGATATGGCCCCGGTCAAACATTTCGTCGTCAGGCACCTGCGGACGCAAGCGCTCAGGCTCCGAGCGCAAAAATGGGGCGATGCGGCTGCCCTGCGATTCTTCGACCTCGCCTACCGCGCCCGCGGCGATCACATTGCCGCCGCCTGCTCCGGCAACGGGGCCCATCTCGACCAGATAGTCGGCTTCCGCCAGTACGCGCGTGTCGTGGTCGACAACGACCACGGTGTTGCCGTCATCCACCAAATCGCGCATCACGCCTACCAGGCCGTCGACATTGGCAGGATGCAAGCCAATCGAGGGCTCGTCCAGCACATAGAGCACGCCCGTCGATCGGTTACGCACCACGCGGGCGAGCTGCACGCGCTGACGCTCGCCCGTGGAGAGCGTGGCACCGGCGCGGTCGAGTGAAAGGTAATCGAGGCCCAGATCGACCAGTCGACGGGCCGTGCTCAAAAACGAATCGCAGATATCCGTCGCCATGGGCTGCATCTCGGCCGGCAAGGATGCGGGCACCCCGCGCACCCACTCAATCGCCTCACCCAGCGTCATAGCCGCGGCCTGCGCCAGATTGATACCGCGCACCTGGGGATGGCGTGCGGCCTCGGAGAGACGCGTGCCGCCACAGTCACGGCATGGCCCCTCGCGCAAAAAGCGCGCCACGCGCTTGAGGCCCTTGTCGTCCTTAACCTTGGCGAGCGCATTCTCGACGGTATAGACAGCGTTGTAATAGGTAAAATCGAGCGGCGTGGCGCCCTCGCCGTTTTTGGGAACGTAGAGAATGTGCTTTTTAACCGCCGGACCGTGGAACACGATGTCGCGCTCTTGAGGCGTGAGCTGGTTAAACGGCACGTCGGTGCGCACGCCCATCTCGCCGGCTACCTGCTTCATCAGATCCCACATGAGCGTACCCCAGGGAAGCACCGCGCCTTCGTTGATGGTCTTTGACTCGTCGGGCACCAGGCTCGCTTCGTCCACCTCGCGCATGACACCGGTGCCGCCGCAGGTAGGGCACGCACCGCCGCTGTTAAAGGCAAGGTCCTCGGCACTCGGCGCGTAGAACTCGCGGCCGCATGCGGGGCACGTGAGCGACAGGCCCGCAGCCACGTTAAGGCTCGGCTCCACACGCGCCCCGCAATGTGGGCACACGTGATGGGCACAGCGGCTAAAGAGCAAACGCAGACTGTTGTTGAGCTCGGTCATGGTACCAAAGGTCGAGCGTACGCCTGGCACACTGGGACGCTGATGCAACGCGAGTGCCGCCGGTACGTGCAATACCTCGTCCACCTGGGCGTGCTCGGCCTGCGTCAGGCGACGTCGAGTATAGGTGCTGAGCGCCTCCAGGTAACGGCGCGAGCCCTCGGCATAAAGAACTCCCAGCGCCAGCGAGCTCTTGCCCGAGCCCGACACGCCGGCAATGCCCACGAGCCTCCCCAGCGGAATATCGATATCGATGTCCTTGAGATTGTGGACACGTGCACCGCGCACCTCGATAGCCTGCGGGCTCATCTTCTGTTCCGTCACCTTTATCACCCTACTCATGCCATAAAACGCGGTCGCGGATATACTCGCCCAGCATGGGCACGGTAAACCGCACAAGGCCGTATCCGGCGGCCTCGATGACGCGCTCGCGAATCAGGCTTGCGCGATATTTACTCGCCCAGCTCTGGGTACGGTCGCAGCGCTCAATGATATCCGCCGTGCGCGTCGGCTTGTCCTCGTCAACCGCCATAGCCTCGATAAAGAGACGCTGCGGACTGCGCAACCCGTAATACAAGGGAGCGTCGACCGCTTCATAGAACTCAGAGACGGCATCGGCGTAGCCAGCCTCGACATCGCACACTTCAATGGCCCGCGAGCCACGCCGGACAGCAGAGCGCCACTTGTAATAGCCCACCAGCTGAACCATATAGGGATGCCCCATGCTCTTGCGCGCCGCAAGGTCCGCCGTCTCCGCATCAACGTAAAGACCAGCGTCTTTGACCGTCTGGATATATGAATCGCGCACTTTGGGCAAAGAAATCGCCCCCAGCGTACGCTGCTGGGCGCGGCGCAAAAAACGTTACACTCGGCTCTTCGAGCAAGTCATCAACCATACTGGGCAAGCCGGCAAATACCAGCGCAAGACCGCGCTGGTCGCTATCGGGCAAGCCCGTGGCATCTTGATCTCCGAGCACTTGCTGATAGAGAACGGCCAGCGCCGCCAGTTCCTCGATAGACGCAGATTGGGCCTCATCAATCGCAAACAGCAAGCCCTTTCCCGGCCCGAGGTTCTTGAGGCGCTCGTTGACTAACCCGCGCAACGTCTCGCCTTTTGCTCGCGCCGCCTCGACCGACATCCGGCCAAACGACGGCCCAAACTCCATTGACGTCACAACGGGTTTATTCGAGCGAAGCGCGTCGGCCAAGCGGTCGCATAAGCCAAGCGAGGCGGAATCGGAGACAACCGCCCATCCGCGCTCGTTGGCGAGACGTTGCAGTTCCCGCAGGAGAACCGTCTTGCCACAGCCGCGGTTTCCCGTAATGAGCATGAGCCTACCCGGCGCTCCGGCGCCGTTATCGAGTCCTTCCTCGAAATCTTCGATGACCGACTCGCGGCCGATGAGTATCGGAGGCCGCTTGCCAGCCGTGGGCTTAAAGGGATTTGGATTCATGTCGGCCTCCTCGGATTGGCAAACCCCGGTAATAGTTATACCAACTTGTACCGAGTTATACCAATAGCATATGACAAAGGGGCTGTCCCTTTGTTACATGTGGCCGAAAAACTCCGCGTCTGCTGCTCGCCAGGGGCGAAAGGTGGCGGGATCGACCTTTACGTGCGCTGCGGCGGGGACGTCGCACCATTTGACCGTGTAACCGGCGCCGTGAGAGCAAAAGACCGAATCGGGCGTGTTGGGCAGATCGGCCTCTGGCTCATAGGCGGCAGTCTCGATGACGCGCTCGGCATCATGACAAGCCGCATAGCCGGCGAACTCCAGGTACAGATGTCCGCGACCGCTCGTGTAGGCAGCCACCTCCAGCGCGTAATCCTGCACCTCAGATGCCGGCACGCGACCCACAAGCTTCGCCCGGTCCCCCGCCATCGCCGGCGGCTCGTACTCGGCACCCATGCGCGTGGCATCCGAGAGCGCCCGGCCCACGCACTCCCCCGGCACCTCGAGCTCAAAGCGATACCACGGCTCCAACAGCACCGCCGCGCCGGCTTCACGCGCCTGCATGAGCCCCTGGCGAATCGCGCGGTACGTGGCCTGGCGAAAATCGCCGCCCTCGGTGTGTTTGGCATGCGCGCGACCACCTGTGAGCGTAATGCGCACATCGGTGATGGGCGAGCCGGTCAGCACGCCCAGGTGATCGCGCTCCATAGCGTTGGTGAGCGCCAAACGCTGCCAGTTAAGATCGAGCTCGTCGGTCGAGGTCACGGTGCCAAACTGCACGCCCGAGCCCGCCGACAACGGCTCCAAGCGCAGATGTACCTCGGCATAGTGGCGCAGCGGCTCAAAGTGGCCCACGCCCTCGACCGGCTGCGAAATGGTCTCCTTATAGAGGATGCCGCCGGGCTCAAACTCGACCGCAAGGCCAAAACGATCGGCCAGCACGCGCTGCACGACCTCGAGCTGCACCGCTCCCATGAGCTGCAGATGTATTTGTTCAAGATGCGTGTTCCAGCTTACGCCGAGCATGGAATCTTCGTCCGCCAACTCAGTCAGCGCTTTGAACACCGCGCGGACATCGTGTTCGCCCGGAAGCACCGTATAGGTGAGGACCGGCGCAATGACGGGCGTATCGCCCGCGGGCTCCGCGCCCAGGGCATCACCCGGGCGAACGTGCGCAAGACCCGTCACGGTGCAGATGCCGCCAGCGGCAACTTCCTGGGCAAGCTCGTATTTCTCGCCATTATAGATGCGCACCTGGTCGATCTTTTGCTCCCACGCCTCGGCGCCGGAACGTCCGTTAATCAGCTGTTTGGCATGCAGCGTGCCGCCGGTCACTTTAACCCATGCCAAGCGCTCGCCGCGATCCCCGCGGCTCACACGGTAGATGCGCGCGGCAAACTCCGGGCGCCATGCCCGTTCACGCATCAGTGCGCATATACCATCCAGCAGCTCGTCCACGCCCTGGTCCTTGAGCGCCGAGCCGGCAAAACAGGGAAAGAGCTTGCGCTCGGCAACCATGCGCGACAGCGTTGCGACGGAAAGCTCACCCGCTTCAAGAAACTCCTCGAGCGCCGCCTCGTCCAACGCAGCAGCGTCCTCCTGAACGGCACCGCCCGCCAGCAGTTCGTTGGCATCCAGGCAGCCTTCGGAAAGACGCTGCCCAAGCTGTGCCAGCAAAACATCGCGGCCGGGATTCTCCAAATCGATTTTGTTGATATAGATGAACGTCGGAATGTCATAGCGCGCAAGCAGGCGCCACAGGGTTTCGGTGTGCCCTTGCACGCCATCGTTGGCGCCCACAACCAAAATCGCATAGTCGAGTGCGCGCAGCGTGCGCTCCGCCTCGGCAGAAAAATCGACATGCCCCGGCGCATCCACGAGCATGACGTGGGTATCGCCGTGGTCGAGTACGGCCTGCGACGAGAAGATCGTAATGCCACGCTCGCGCTCAATCTCGTTCGTATCCAGATGCGAATCGCCATCGTCCACGCGGCCGCGTTTGCGAATGCGACCCGCGTTGAACAGCATGGCCTCGGCCAACGTGGTCTTGCCAGCATCGACATGCGCCAAGATTCCAACGACCGCTTGCTTCGACATGGCTCTCCTCTTATTGCAAGCCCATCGCACGCGGCAACGGGCATCCTCGTTCCACACTGGATGATACAATGTACGGGCCGGCGGGCGAAGCGGGCCCTATCCCCCGACCGAGCTCATCGCCCCGCGTTGCCGCGCGGCGATTTTCGTAGGTTCGCGCCTTGCGAAAGCCGGCACCTCCCCTTTTTGTCTGCCCGGGCTCATCTGGGGCGATAACAACGCGAGCCCCACAACAACGCGTTTTACCAAAAATGGCCCCACTCGGGGCCATTTTCATTTCGGTGAAACGCTGGTATGTGACTCGGCCTTTATGCCTCGCGCAGCCAATCAAACGCGACGCGCGGCGTACCGTCCGACACATATACGATACCGGCGCGCTTAAACCCGGCCTTGGCGATGGCGCCCCGCATAGGCAGGTTGTCTTGGTGCGTGTCGATACGCAGATGGTCGATACGTTCCTTGGCAAAGGCAAACATCGCGGCCGCAACGCCATGCGTGGTGCCGTCGGACGCCACACGGTGCAGCACGGCGTACGGAGTGTCGCTGCGCCATCGCCCGTCCTCAATTACGCCATAGCACTCGTCCGGGCCCGGTAAAAAGGCAAACGTCGCCACCACGCGGCCGTCGACTTCGCACACATAGCTGCCACCGGCGGCGATATCGGCAGCCAGTTGCTCGGCCGAAGGCGTGCCCTCGGGCCACTGCGTGGCGTTGCCATGTGCGCGCATAAAGGCGCGGGCCGCGTCATAGATAGCCATGACGGCAGGAATGTCGGTATCGAGGGTTTTTCTGATCATCACGCGGCGACCTCACGTTTATTGGTATCACTTTGGTTGAGCAATGATACCAGCGTTTGGAGAGAGGCGCTAAGCAGATGGGAAGCAAAAAGCGAGCCGCCTGGTCAAAGGCCAAAAGCGAGTTTTTGGGCGCTGCTACCGGCGGCGATATGAGCGACCTGTTTGCGCGCGAGGACGAGCGCCGCGACGCCCTAGACGCCGAGCGCGATGAAGCCTGGCGTTACAAGTCGTGCGAACGCAAAAACCGTTACGACACACGCGCCGAGGCCGAGGCAGTTATGGCCGACTGCGAAAACCGCGGGCGGCGTGGTTTGGCCTGCTACAAATGTGAATACTGCGGCGGCTGGCACCTGACGTCGCACCCTTGGAAATAGGGACCGCATCGGCACGGCACTAGCGAAGCCCCGGTAATCGCACGCAAGCTACGGGCGCGGCGGCACCAAAACATCGTAACGAACGGCCTTGCCCGCAAGTTGATAGCTCGGCTTAACGCCGGCAAGCAGCGGGCCCTTCACCGGCCGCTTGATAACGACCTTGCGCGGGTGCACCGCAAGCGCGGCTTCGACCAGCGTCTCCTCATCGGTACATGGCCGTTCCAGATGGTGCAAGAGTTGGAACTTCTTTTTGACCGCCGCACTTTTGGTGCGCTCGGGAAACATGGGGTCCAGATATACCACGTCGGGAGCGGTGAGCTCGCCCTGCCCGATCAGCTCAGCTGTATGGCGAAGGCTGGCAATGCTGTCCTCGCCCGCATGTAAGCGCATGCGGGCCACGGCTGTCGCAAGCGCCGGATCGTCCGCCGCACGGTCCAAGGCATCCTGCAGCAGCGCCGCGATTACACAGTCCTGCTCATACAGATCGACGGTAAAACCCGCGGCCGCCAGCAGCAGCGAATCCTCGCCAAAGCCTGCCGTGGCGTCAATCGCCCATGGGCTCTCGATGCCTTTTGCGCGCGCAGCCTTTACCAGCAGCTCTTGCTGCAGACGGCCCTGCTTGAGCCGCGGAAGCATGCGAGTAAAATCGGCACGCAGTTCCATCGTGCCGTCGGTGAGCGTGAGGCCCTCGGACGTCCCGGTCAGCTCAAGCCCCGCGGCCCGAGCAATAGAAAAGGGATCGACGACGTCCATGGGTACTCCTTAACAAGCAAAACGAATACGTGAGCGCCGTTTATGTCGGCACCCAACCGTCCGCTATTGTCCCACATGCGACATGGCCCACAGCATCCCAATGCAAAGCACCGCCATCAATCCCGTGTACACGGCAGCGATCACGGAATCACCCATGCGCCTTCCCAACGACCGCGGCTCATGCACTTGCCCTGCTCCGTACATCATGGCTCCTCCTTGAGACCAGCTCTTACCATGGACCCATCATCGCAGCGCCGCGCATACGCTGCCATCGATTTGACTTACGCCCAGCTTTCCTTTTTGAAAGGTTGGGTTTGGCTGCGCGGGCTCAATGCGCTTTCAAACGCATGCATCGCCGCGTTGAACTACAATGTGCTTCACCATATGTGCAGTACATTGGGTGCGCCAAGTTGGCGTACTCGTATCGAAAGGACCAGCCATGAGCTTCACTCGCAAGACTCTCAAAATCCTTGCTCTCATCTACTTTGTTTTGGGCATCGCCAGCCTCGTCACCGCCGGCGTCGGTATCGCCACGGGCGGTCTCGATTCCACGTACGGTTCGTACGCCACGCTCGCAGCGGTCGTGCTTATCGCCAAGGGTCTCGTCGACCTTGCCGCAGGCGTCGCCGGTATCAAGGGCGCCAACAAGCCTTCGCAGGTGGACGGCGCGTTTAAGCTCGGTATTGTTGCCGCGGTCGCCACGCTTGCCCAAGCGGTGCTCACGCTTCCCGCGTTTGGCGGCGACGCCATCAACTTTGGCGCCTTTGTCATCGTGGTGTACGACCTGTTCTTTGTTCAGCAGGCACACGCCGTTAAGGCCGAGAACAAGGACCGCCTATAAGCGCTCGCTTCTCATAACCTCTGCAGCCAAGCAACTAAAAAGGGCCGATCGCGTAGCAACGCGGTCGGCCCTTTACGTTTGCCAGATAAAACCTGCCAAAATAAACCTGTCCCTTTTTGGCAGGTTGCTAGCAGTGGCGGTACTCGGCGATGATGAAGTCGATATCGGTCTGGAGCGTGTCCAAGTTTGCCAGGCGCTCTTTGTCGGCAGGGCGCGTGCGGTAGTAGTACGGCGTCATTTGGAATACCGCCTCGATGTCGGCCTGGGTCTGAAGCGTAATATTCGCAGACACCCGCTGCGTTCCGACCAACTCGAGCTCGGTGGTCTGCGGCAGCTTCTCGTCGTTAAGGTACGGCGTATCGTAGAGCACTTCCTTAAGCCCAAACAGATGACGTGCACCCGGCACCACGGTATAGAGTGAGCCCTCTGACGCCAGCACGCGGGCAAACTCGCGCTCGTTAAAGGGAGCAAAGAGCTCGGTCACCATACCGAAGGCGCCATCGGCCACGGGGATATCCTTCATGTTGGCCACAAAATAGGTCGCATCGCCGCGCTTGGCAGCCAGGCGCACCATCTCTTTGCCCAAGTCGAACCCGTAAGCGTCCACGCCCGGCACCGCGCCCATGGCACTCGTGTAATAGCCCTCGCCGCAGCAAATATCGAGCAGCGTCATGGGGCCGTTCACAGACGCGGCGCGCCCAGACACCTGTTTGCGCACCAGCTCGACCATCGCATCGCGCAACGGCGCGTAGTATCCACGGTTCAGAAAGTCACGACGGCTGCGTGCCTGCGACTTGGGATCGCCCATGGAGTCACCGCTCTTGGACGAGCGCAACAGGTACAGGTAGCCCTCACGTGCGCGGTCAAATCGATGTCCGTTCGCACATATAGCTCCACGCTCGTCGTCCACCAACGGCTCACGGCAAACGGGACACAACAACATGGCAACTCCTTAGCGCGGACAACACAACGCCCACCATTGTCTCACGCCTCCCCCACCTAGTCATTGGGGACGTTCTTAAACGACTAGTCGTTTAAGAACGTCCCCAATGACTAGTCTATGTGCTGACAGAAAAGAAACGTTCCCCCCAAGTACCGGCTGATCGCATTAGGAGTATTATCGTCTGCGCATATAAGAGATTGAGAGCGTATGGCTGACACCGCATCTAAGCACATTGACATGACCACTGGTTCGCTGTGGCGCAACATTCCCCTGTTCGCTTTCCCCGTGGCCGCGACGAGCATCCTCGAGCAGCTGTCGAATCTCATTGCCACGGTCATTATCGGCAACTTCTCGGGCGACCAGGGGACCCTTGCCATGGCGGCTGTCGGCTCCAACGTGCCGCTCACCAGCCTGATGATCAACCTGTTCATCGGCCTGTCGCTTGGCTCTAACGTGGTTATCGCCAACGCCATCGGCCGCGACGACCAAAACATGGTCAAGCGCGCGGTCCACACCTCGATCCTGATGGCACTCGTGGGCTTTGTCGTCATCGCGCTAGGCGAGGTCTTTGCCGAGCCTATGCTCGCCGCGCTCAACGTCCCCGCCGAGACCATGCCGCTCGCATCGCTCTACCTGCGCGTCTTTTTGTTGAGCATGCCCTCGATCCTGCTCTACAACTTCGAAGCCGCCATCTTCCGCTCCGTCGGCATCACCCGCATGCCGCTGCAGGCGCTTGCCGTGTCCACCGTCCTCAACATTGGCCTGGACCTCATCTTTGTCCCCGTACTCCACTGGGGCGTCGCGGGCGTCGCCATCGCCACCGCCATCGCCTACACCGTCAGCGCCGCTACGCTCTTTATCCGCCTGCTCAAGACCGACTCCGTCGTCCGCGTCACCCTACGCGACCTGGCTATCGACCCCGTCGCCCTCAAGCGCATCGTCAAGATCGGCCTGCCCGCCGGCATCCAAAGCGCCGTCTTTGCCGTCGCCAACATCATCATCCAGTCTGCCATCAACAGCCTGGGCACCGAGGTCATGGCGGCATCGAGCGCCGCCATGAGCCTGGAGTACGTGTGTTACAACCTGCTCAACAGCTTTAGCCAGGCTTGTACCACCTTTGTGGGACAAAACCACGGTGCCCGTCAGATCGACCGCTGTACCAAAACGCTCAAGGTCTGCCTGGTCGAAGGCGGCATCGTTGCACTCACCACGATCATCGTTATTGTCGGCCTGGGGCGCGAAATCTTGTCGCTGTTCAATAGCGATCCCAACATCGTCTCAATCGGCTATATCCGCGTGTGCTCGATCTTCCCGGCGTACGCCTTTAGCATGTTCTACGAAAACATGTCAGGCTACCTGCGCGGCTTTGGTATCTCGCTCACGCCCGCCCTCATCACCATGATCTGCGTCTGCGGCATCCGCTTCTATTGGGTGTTCTGCGTGTTCCCGCACTTCCGCACCTTTGCGAACATCATGATGGTCTACCCCATCAGCCTGGGCACCACGGCGTTCTTTATGGTCGTGGCGGTACTACTTTGCCACCCGGCACGCACCTATCGCGCCACCCAAGCCAAAGCGACAGCCCGCTAAACACCGCGCTCAACGCCACGCCAGTCATTAATTGACAATATGTGAGCTCATATAGTCGATAAAACGCCTGGTGGCAATGGGCATGGTGTCCCAGCTGCGCCAGGCCGCTACGACGTCGCGCGAGGGGGCGTGCACGATGGGACGCACGCGAATATCGGCCCGCATGCCCTCGACGGTACGGCGGTAGAGCATGCTCACGCCCAAGCCCTCCTCCACCATCGCCATGATGGTGTAGTCGTCGGTGACCTCGCTTGTCACATGTGGCGACAGCCCATGTGCAGCAAACGCGTCGAGCACCAGGCTCTGTTCGCCCTCATCCAGCAGAACAAATGGCTCGGACGCCAAATCGGCCAGCGTCACCTTTTCCTTTGCTGTCAGCGGATGCGTCGCCGGCAGCAGCGCCACGAGCTCATCGTGATAGACCACGCGCTTCTGCAGCCCGGCAGTAAATCCGCGCGCCGTAAAGCAAAAGTCCACCACACCGTCGTGCACCCACTGGGCATTGCGCGTGTAATCGCCTTGCTTGAGGGTAAAGCGTACGCCCGGATGCAACGTTCCAAAGTCGCGAATCACACGCGGAAGCACCGTTCGGCTCACATTGGTAAACGTCGCAATGCGAATATCGGTCGAGGACAGGCCCAGCAGCTCTTGGCGCTTGCCCTCGAGCTCGGCCTCGGCCGTCACGATCTGGCGCAGATACGGCAGATACTGCTTGCCGTCACGCGTGAGCGAAACA
>CABUBZ010000055.1 GCA_902489945.1 uncultured Collinsella sp. | reverse complement strand
TTGAGAAGTTCGCGGAGCCCACTTCTCAAAACAAGGCAGGCACCCCGGCCCTCGTCCGTTAACTCTTCCGCTGGGCGAGCCATAGACGCCACGCACCGATGCGATAAAGCAGTGGCTTGAAATTGGTGCTATATTCAGCATGAGTTGTTTAATGCTAGTACGGGAGGCTGATATGGGGCTGTTCAAGAAGAAAAACCCGCAGGATGCCTTTGATCCCGATGTGTTTACCATCACGGATACGATTTTGGACCCGCCGCGGTTTACATTTTTGCCGGCTATCTACCAGGATGCCACGCGCCGCAAGTGGGCTGTGCATCAACGCGGTGGCGAGCCGAAGATTTTTGACTATGCGGACGTGTTGCAGTGCGAAGTGGCCGAGGCGGGCGATCCGGAGGCCGAAGAAGCGGTTTCTAAACAGGAATTTGCCCAGCGTATCCTGGCAAATCCTGCCAAGGCAGCAAAAATAAATGCTGCCAAGCGTAATATGTGTCTTGGTATGGGCGTTGTTGTGGCGGTTCAGACGGGAAAAGACGAGGTTTCCAAATTAGAGATTCCCGTTATGACCGACGAAGTCAAACGCGATTCAAGTCTATATAAGTCGTATCGGAATGTCGCCGAGAAGATCAAGGCAGAATTTGATGCCATGGGAGGGCTGGCCTAATTTTGGCGGCATACGTTTCTGAATGAGGAGTCTGTGCAATGGCAGGCGAATCTTATGCAATTCCCCCCAAAGATCATGCTGTTGAGGGAATTCTTTGGTATATCCAGCACCATCAGCTTGCCGGCGGCGATCGCCTGCCGGCCGAGCGCGTGCTGTGCGAAGAGATTGGCGTTTCGCGTACGGCGTTGCGTGCCGGTATCACGCGGCTTATCTCGTGTGGAACGCTCGAGAGCCGTCGCGGATCGGGCACGTATGTGTGTCCTCCCAAGCCGCTGAACATCTTCCAGGAAACGTATAACTTTTCCGATGCTGTGCGGACTGCCGGCCTGCACCCCTCTTCTCGTCTGGTTTCCACCGGGACCATCGAGGCGGATGAGGCGCTTGCCGACAAGCTTGGGGTGGCTGTAGGCGCTCCCTTGCTCCGCATGCAGCGCGTTCGACTTATTGAGGGCGAGCCGGCGTCAATCGAGACCGCTCACGTTAACCTGTCCCTGTGCCCATCGCTTCCCGAGCACGATTTTGAGTGTGAGAGCCTTTACGATGTCTTGCTCAAAGAAGGTGGCGTGCGCGTTGAGCATGGACGTGAGCATATCTCCATCTCGCGTTTGAACGTCGAAGAGGCCGAGCTGCTCCAGCAAGAAGAGGGAACGCCGGTGTTCTATGAGAGCTCGATCGAATTTGATAAGGACATGCGTTTTGTGGAGCATTGCAAATCGGTGATTTTGCCCACAAAGTTCCGCTTTGCCGATAACGGCGAAGAGAACGGCATGAGGAGCGTGGCAGGTGAACAATGGCTGAAACAGTAGATGCCACCCCGGTTTATATGCGCATTCGACGCTGCATCGAGGAACGTATCGAGCGCGGTGCATATCCCACGGGTTCCATGATTCCGTCCGAAAAAGACCTCGCCGAGGAATTTGGTACGACACGCTTGACCATCCGAAGCGCTGTCGATGAGCTGGTTCGACGCGGGCAGATTCGCCGTGTTCGGGGAAAAGGTGCCTTTGTGGCGCAGAAAGTACCTGCTTTTTTTGAACGCACGGTCGGTTTCCGTGAATCGGTCCGTGCTTCGGGCGGCGAGCCGTCCGTCCGTATTCTCGCGCGTTCCAAGCGTTATGCGGGGCCATATTACGCCGACCTGTTTGGCATCGCCGAGGACGACCTGCTCTATTCCGTTCGACGCCTGAACTGCATAAACGGTAGCCCCGTATCGATTGAGACGGCGCTGATTCCCTGCCTGCTGTTCCCAACCATCGAAGATATTGACGTGTCGGTCTTCAGTTTGTACGAGACCTATGAGATGCTGGGCCGAAAGCCAGTCATGGCACAGGAAAAGCTCGATATCGAGGCACTGGGCGCACGAGATGCCGGCCTCCTTGGACTGGAACAGGGCGATCTTGTTTTGCTTTTGGAATGCGTGAGCTATGACGCGAGCGGTCAGGCTATCGAGTATGTAAAGTCCTTCAATCGTGGCGATACGGGCGGCTACACCTATACGTACTAGCTGGTATTTTGTGAATAACGGCTGGGAAACTAACCAGTTTTGATCGTTGGGTCAGCTGTATATACAACCTTACATGGCTCAAAATCGACCGTTCGCCGAAGGGGATAAATTAATCGACAAAGAGGTATCAAAAAGCCGTAACCTGTAACTGTGATTGGTATCAAATACTAATGATTTGTTACGAGGTGAGACGATGAAGATGCTCGATTACGTTCAGCTTGCCCATGTGCGTATGGGAGAGAACCTCGAGCGTTCGTCTGAGCTGGTAGCGCAGCTCGTTGATATTTTCCAGTCCGGTTCTTTTGACGCGCTGCGCATCGTTGCTTCGGGTTCGTCGCGCCATGCTGCGGATTGCGCCCGCGATTACCTGCAAGATGCGCTGCAGATGCAGGTGTCCGTTGTGACGCCCGAGGCCTTCGTCGATTTTGAACACACCTATCCACAGCATGCGCTTAACATTGCCGTCTCGCAGAGCGGCTATTCAACCAATACGATTGCGGCGCTCGATTACATGCGCGCACACGATATGGCTGCAGTTGCGCTCACGGCAAACGTCGAGGCACCCATCAAGGAACACGCTGACATCGTTCTTGACTACGGTGTGGGCGTCGAGTCGGTGGACTTTGTGACTCTGGGCGTCGAGGTTCTCGTTGAGTACCTGGTGCTCTTTGGTATTTACGGCGGTCAGGCGCGCGGAACGATTGACGCCAAGGGCGTTGCTCAGCGTCTTGATGACCTGCGCGAGGCTATCCAGGCTAATGCCGTGATGTGCAAGACCGCCGAGGCATATGTCCAAGATCACATGCTCGAGCTTTCTGAGCACATGCCCGCCATGGTCGTCGGCAACGGCCCCAACTATGGTGTTGCCGAGGAGGCAGCGCTCAAGCTGAGCGAGACCATCAAGATTCCTGCCATGTATCACGAAGGCGAGGAGTTCGTCCACGGTCCCGAAATGCAGATCGTTCCGGGCTATCTGGTGTTTATCGTCGACGATCCGCAGGGGTCGGAGCGTCTTGCGAATATCGCCGATGCGCTATCGAACGTTACGGCAAAAACGGTGCTGCTCACGGCCCATCCCAAGGGTAGGGCTCACGAGGTTGCGGTGCCTCAGGTGGCTCCGCTGCTCAGCGCAATTCCCAATCTTGTGTTCTTCCAGACGATTGCGGCCATGATCGCCGAGCGTCTGAAGTCATGGAACGTGCACCCGTATCTCGATGCCGTCTCCAAGCAAATGGAGGTCAAGGCAGAGGGCTACGAAGAGTCAGTCAATGCGCTTAAGGCCAAAGCGGCTGAGTGTTACGGAATGTAAGCGGGTTTTGATGCCCGTTGGCATGGGGGATGTGGAAACAACCCCAGAAAGGAGAGACAAATGAAGGAAACCGAGAAGATCGAGATCATGCATTTCGACCAGGAGGGCTATCTCGAGGACGGCAAGGCGCTCTACGAGACCGGCAAGAAGATGACCGCGCTCGCCGACAAGGTCGCCGACGAGGGCTACGACGCCGTGTTCCTGATGGGCGTCGGCGGCACCTGGGACGAGCTCATGCAGCTCGAGTACCTCATGAACAAGTTCGGCGACCGCGACCTCGAGGTCTACCTGATCCACGCCGCCGAGTGGAACGTCATGGGCCACAAGCGCATGACCGAGAAGTCCGTCGTGCTCACCGCCTCCGAGTCCGGCACCACCCCCGAGGTCCTCGAGGCCGTCAAGAAGATGAAGGGCATGGGCGTGCGCGTCTACGCCATGACCAAGCCCGAGGGCCCCATCGGCCAGGCTGTCGGCGCCGAGAATTGCGTCAAGATGGCTTCCGATCATGGTAACGGTGGCTGCGAGATGGGCTACTACCTCGCCGACTGCTTCGGCCTGCGCCTGCTCAACCGCCGCGGCTGCTTCCCCAAGTTCGATCTGTTTATCGAGCAGACCAAGGACATCTGGAAGGACATGCTCGATATCCGCAAGCGCTTCGAGCCGCGCGCCGAGGAGCTCGCCAAGAAGTACGCCCTGGCCCCCTACACCATGTTCATCGGCTCCGGCGCCCTGTGGGGCGAGACCATCCTGTTCTCGATGTGCATCCTGGAGGAGATGCAGTGGAAGCGCACCCGCTACATCACCTCGGCCGACTTCTTCCACGGCACCCTCGAGCTCGTGGAGCCCGGCGTCCCCGTGTTCCTGTTCATGGGCGAGGACGAGAACCGCAAGCTCGACGAGCGCGTCCGCGCGTTCCTGACCCGCGGCGTGACCGGCGACACCGACATCAACATCATCGACACCGCCGAGTTCGCGATCCCCGGCCTTGACGACGAGTTCCGCGTCATCGTGTCTCCGTGGATTCTGACGGTGCTCGTTACCGACCGCCTGGCTCGCTACTACGAGACGGTCACCAAGCACAACCTCAAGTATCGTCGCTACTATCACCAGTTCGACTACTAAAGAAAACGGGTGCGGGAACGTGCCGGGCTATTGAGAGGAACACAGAATGAGACAGTACATCATCGCCAGCCATGCGCACTTCGCTACCGGCATCAAGGAGAGCGTCGAGCTGCTCTCGGGCGCTCGCGACAACGTCCACGATCTTTCGATGTTCGTCGATGGCCGCATGGACGTGGCCGAGGAGGCCCAAAAACTGCTGGCAGGCATGTCTGCTGACGATGATGTCGTTGTCTGCACCGACCTCTTTGGCGGCAGCGTCAACAACGAGTTTACCAAGATCGTCCAGACGCGTCCCCGCACGTACCTCGTTACCAACATGAACCTTCCTCTCCTCATCCAGTTGCTGTTCTCTGACGAGTCGGCGCCGGTTGAGGAGACGATTCGCGCCATCGTCGCTGCGGACGATACGCGCGTGAAGTTTGTCAACGATCTTTTGGTCGATGACGACGAGGAAGAAGAGTTCTAATCCGCAGCACCTACTGACACGCCGTAAGACGGCACAAGACCTTTGGGGGGTCACATTATGATTCAGCTACTTCGCGTTGACCATCGCCTGCTTCATGGCCAGGTCGCAGTTTCCTGGGTTCAGGGCCTTGGCTCCAACTGCATCTTCTGCGTGGGCGATAAGGTCGCTAACGACCCGGTGTGGAAGACGACGCTCAAGATGGGCAAGCCTGCCGGCTGCAAGCTCGTCATCAAAGATATGGAGCATGCAATCGAAGCTATCAACTCGGGCGTGACCGACAAGTACAAGATGATCATCTGTGTCGCCACTATTGCTGAGGCAAAGCAGCTTGTTGAGGGCTGCCCGCAGATCAAGTCGGTCAACCTGGGCAACACCAAGCCCAAGGACGAGAAGCGTCCCGATGCTCGTCAGGTCTCTCGTCAGATCTTCCTGACCGCGGCCGAGGAAGCCGATGTGCGCGAGATGCTGGATCGTGGCGTTGAGGTCGAGATTCGACCCCTGGCCGATGACCCCAAGGTTGACTGCGCCAGCGTGCTCTAGGCGTTCAATTTCGAAGAGTCTGAGCTCTTCGTAGTGTCCTATTAGGAAAGGGGGATATATGCTTACCCAAGCAATCCTCATCGGACTTATCGCCGCATTTGGTAAGTTCGACTTCCAGCTCGGTACGCTCTATGCGTTCCGCCCCATCGTCCTGTGCCCGCTCGTGGGCCTGGTGCTGGGGGACCTGCAGTCCGGCCTCGCGATCGGCGCCAGCCTGGAGCTGCTGTTCATGGGCTCGATCTCCATCGGCGCCTACGTGCCGCCTGATGAGACGATCGGCGGCGTGCTCGCCTGCGCCTTCGCTATCCAGCTGGGCCAGAGCACCGAGGCAGCCATCGCGCTTGCCATGCCCATCGCCACGCTGTGCCTTGCCATCAAGAACATCCTCAACGCCGCCCTGCCGATCCTGGTTGACCGCGCTGATGTCTTCTCCGGCCGGGGCAACCTTAAGGGTGTCTATGCGATGCACTTCCTGATCGGTTTGACCGGTATAATCATGGCGTTCCTGCTGTGCTCGCTGTCGTTCTATCTGGGTGCTGACGCCATCCAGGGCATGCTCGACTTCATCCCGCCCTTTGTCCTTGCTGGCTTTGGCGTTGCCGCCAACATCCTGCCTGCCATGGGCTTCGCCATGCTCGGCCGCCTGGTGCTCACCAAGCAGCTCGTGCCCTTCTACTTCCTGGGCTTCCTGCTGTGCTCCTACGCCAACGTGCCCGTCCTGGGCGTCGCCCTGATCGCCATCATCATCGGCATCGACAAGTTCGACCTGCTCGGCCTGGGCGGAGCCCAGCCCCAGCTCTCCGCGGAAGGGGATGAGGACGATGACTTCTAGTCCCGAGAACAAGATCACGCGCTCCGACCTCGTCAAGAGCGCCGTCAACGTCGGCGCCCTGGGCATGGAGTTCTCCTGGACCTACTACAAGCAGATGAACATCGCCTTCTGCCTGATGGTCGCCAACATGCTCAAGAAGATCTACGCCGGCCGCCCCGACGACTACGCCGAGGCCCTGCACCGCCACTGCGCGTTCTTCAACATCACCGTCCAGTTCGCCCCGTTCGTCGGCGGCATCGCGATGGCCATGGAGGAGAAGGTCGCCCGCGGCGAGATCGAGCCCGAGAGCGTCAACGACGTCAAGGCCGCCCTCATGGGCCCGCTGTCGGGCATCGGCGACTCCATCTTCCTGTCGACGCTGCGCGTGGTCGCCGCCGCGGTGGGCATCAGCCTGTGCCAGGCCGGCAACCCCTTCGGCCCCATCGCCTTCCTGCTCATCTACAACGTCCCCGGCTTCGCGCTGCGCGTCTGGGGCGCCGTCAAGGGCTACGAGCTGGGCGTGGGCTTCCTGGACGAGGCCCAGAGGACCGGCCTCATGCAGAAGATCATGACCTGCGTGGGCATCGTGGGCGTCATGGTCGTGGGCGCCATGTGCAAGGACATGTTCTGGGCCAGCATCCCGGTGGCCATCGGCTCGGGCGAGGACGCCCAGACCCTCCAGGACATCCTGGACGGCATCATGCCCGGCATGCTCGGCATGATCGCCTTCTGGCTGTACTACTGGCTGCTGTCCAAGAAGATCAACCCCATGGTGCTGATCGTGGCCACCATGGTCGTGGGCATCATCGGCGCGTTCTTCGGCGTGCTGGCGTAAGGGCCCGGCTGCATAGACTGTCATTGCAACCTGGTAAGGGGATGGAGCGGGCCTATACCCTCCATCCCCTTACTTGTATAGAGGGAGTTCGTATGTTCGCGAAGGATCGCGAAGCAATGCGCCTGACGCCGGCAGAAGTCAGGCTGATTCTTATTGAGTCCCTGCAATGGTGCGCCAACAACGCGGTGTACTTTTTAGGGCTTATCGGCGCGGCGACGTATGATCTGGCTGGCACGGCGTTTTTGGTTGCTGCCATTACGCTCGTACGCAATCTTATGACGTCGGCGGGCAATATGGTGTCGGGCTCGGTCATCGACCGTTTTGGTCCGCGCCGGACGTCGTTTGTGACGTGCGTGATTACGGCGGTGCTATCGCTTGGCGTGGGGTTGGCGCCGTTGTCTGTCCCCGGGCTTGTGTTTGCTGCGTGCGTCTTGGGGCTTGCGGGCGGCTTTATCAACACCTGCACGCATGCGTTTCCGGGATACCTGGAGTCGACCACCGAGGGCCGTACCCGCGTGAACGGCCTCATGGTCTTCTATAGCAATATCGCCTATACCGCCGGCCCGCTGCTCGGCGGCGCCATCGTGAGTTGTTTTGCCACGCAGTCTGTTTACCTGCTCATGGCTGGCATGATGGGCATGGCGGCCATGCTCTCCTTGGGCTGTCACGAGTGTGTTGCTCCCGCAAAAGGGGGGAAGCCGAAGGGCGGTATTCTGGGCGGCATGGCCGAGGGCGCGCGACTTACGTTTCGCGACCACGACCTGCGCCTCATCTTTATCTCGGGCTTTTTGGGTTTCTTTGCGTTTGGCGCGTTCGATTCGCTGGAGTCGTTGTTCTATCGCGATGTGCTCAACGTGGATATCGTCTGGCTGGGCTGGCTGTCCTCGGTCGTGGGCCTCACTTCCTCGGTGGGCGCGTTCATCCTGACCAAGCTTTCTGCCCGCCATGTCAACCTGCGATTGCTGCTCGGCGCGCTCATGGCCGTGGGCATTGGGTCCATGGTGTACGTGGGCACCGATATGCTGGGGGTCGCGATTATCGGTCAGGCGATTAACGGTCTGGCCTGGGGATTCCTGGAACCGCTGCAGATGATCTTGATTCAGGAGCGCGCTGACATCAAATACCTGGGGCGCATTACCGGCTTTGTGCGTTTTGGCCTGATGAGCGCCGGCGTGCTGCCGCTGCTGGCGGCTCCGTTTTTGGCGGAGGCTTTGGGCGTCCAGGCGGTGCTGTTTGGGGCATCGACCATTATTGCGCTGGTAGGAACGCTGTTCTTTGTCACACAAGGGAGGCGCCAGAGGCGTTAGCTATACATTCAATTCTAATTTAATACCACTCACCAGAGAATTTCGACCGTTCACCGAGGATTGGAACAGATTGATAAGTGGTATTAAAAACATGTTAGGTGTATGTCTATAATTGGTATCGAAAAGAAACGCGATATATAGAGTTGCGTGCAGGACAGAAAGGAAAAGCCATGAAGGAAACCGAGAAGATCGAGATCATGCACTTTAGCCAGGAGGGCTACCTCGAGGACGGCAAGAACGTCTACGAGACCGGCAAGAAGATGATTGAGCTCGCCGACAAGGTCGCCGACGAGGGCTACGACGCCGTGTTCCTGATGGGCGTCGGCGGCACCTGGGACGAGCTCATGCAGCTCGAGTACCTCATGAACAAGTTCGGCGACCGCGACCTCGAGGTCTACCTGATCCACGCCGCCGAGTGGAACGTCATGGGCCACAAGCGCATGACCGAGAAGTCCGTCGTGCTCACCGCCTCCGAGTCCGGCACCACCCCCGAGGTCCTCGAGGCCGTCAAGAAGATGAAGGGCATGGGCGTGCGCGTCTACGCCATGACCAAGCCCGAGGGCCCCATCGGCCAGGCTGTCGGCGCCGAGAATTGCGTCAAGATGGCTTCCGATCATGGTAACGGTGGCTGCGAGATGGGCTACTACCTCGCCGACTGCTTCGGCCTGCGCCTGCTCAACCGCCGCGGCTGCTTCCCCAAGTTCGATCTGTTTATCGAGCAGACCAAGGACATCTGGAAGGACATGCTCGATATCCGCAAGCGCTTCGAGCCGCGCGCCGAGGAGCTCGCCAAGAAGTACGCCCTGGCCCCCTACACCATGTTCATCGGCTCCGGCGCCCTGTGGGGCGAGACCATCCTGTTCTCGATGTGCATCCTGGAGGAGATGCAGTGGAAGCGCACCCGCTACATCACCTCGGCCGACTTCTTCCACGGCACCCTCGAGCTCGTGGAGCCCGGCGTCCCCGTGTTCCTGTTCATGGGCGAGGACGAGAACCGCAAGCTCGACGAGCGCGTCCGCGCGTTCCTGACCCGCGGCGTGACCGGCGACACCGACATCAACATCATCGACACCGCCGAGTTCGCGATCCCCGGCCTTGACGACGAGTTCCGCGTCATCGTGTCTCCGTGGATTCTGACGGTGCTCGTTACCGACCGCCTGGCTCGCTACTACGAGACGGTCACCAAGCACAACCTCAAGTATCGTCGCTACTATCACCAGTTCGACTACTAAAGAAAACGGGTGCGGGAACGTGCCGGGCTATTGAGAGGAACACAGAATGAGACAGTACATCATCGCCAGCCATGCGCACTTCGCTACCGGCATCAAGGAGAGCGTCGAGCTGCTCTCGGGCGCTCGCGACAACGTCCACGATCTTTCGATGTTCGTCGATGGCCGCATGGACGTGGCCGAGGAGGCCCAAAAACTGCTGGCAGGCATGTCTGCTGACGATGATGTCGTTGTCTGCACCGACCTCTTTGGCGGCAGCGTCAACAACGAGTTTACCAAGATCGTCCAGACGCGTCCCCGCACGTACCTCGTTACCAACATGAACCTTCCTCTCCTCATCCAGTTGCTGTTCTCTGACGAGTCGGCGCCGGTTGAGGAGACGATTCGCGCCATCGTCGCTGCGGACGATACGCGCGTGAAGTTTGTCAACGATCTTTTGGTCGATGACGACGAGGAAGAAGAGTTCTAATCCGCAGCACCTACTGACACGCCGTAAGACGGCACAAGACCTTTGGGGGGTCACATTATGATTCAGCTACTTCGCGTTGACCATCGCCTGCTTCATGGCCAGGTCGCAGTTTCCTGGGTTCAGGGCCTTGGCTCCAACTGCATCTTCTGCGTGGGCGATAAGGTCGCTAACGACCCGGTGTGGAAGACGACGCTCAAGATGGGCAAGCCTGCCGGCTGCAAGCTCGTCATCAAAGATATGGAGCATGCAATCGAAGCTATCAACTCGGGCGTGACCGACAAGTACAAGATGATCATCTGTGTCGCCACTATTGCTGAGGCAAAGCAGCTTGTTGAGGGCTGCCCGCAGATCAAGTCGGTCAACCTGGGCAACACCAAGCCCAAGGACGAGAAGCGTCCCGATGCTCGTCAGGTCTCTCGTCAGATCTTCCTGACCGCGGCCGAGGAAGCCGATGTGCGCGAGATGCTGGATCGTGGCGTTGAGGTCGAGATTCGACCCCTGGCCGATGACCCCAAGGTTGACTGCGCCAGCGTGCTCTAGGCGTTCAATTTCGAAGAGTCTGAGCTCTTCGTAGTGTCCTATTAGGAAAGGGGGATATATGCTTACCCAAGCAATCCTCATCGGACTTATCGCCGCATTTGGTAAGTTCGACTTCCAGCTCGGTACGCTCTATGCGTTCCGCCCCATCGTCCTGTGCCCGCTCGTGGGCCTGGTGCTGGGGGACCTGCAGTCCGGCCTCGCGATCGGCGCCAGCCTGGAGCTGCTGTTCATGGGCTCGATCTCCATCGGCGCCTACGTGCCGCCTGATGAGACGATCGGCGGCGTGCTCGCCTGCGCCTTCGCTATCCAGCTGGGCCAGAGCACCGAGGCAGCCATCGCGCTTGCCATGCCCATCGCCACGCTGTGCCTTGCCATCAAGAACATCCTCAACGCCGCCCTGCCGATCCTGGTTGACCGCGCTGATGTCTTCTCCGGCCGGGGCAACCTTAAGGGTGTCTATGCGATGCACTTCCTGATCGGTTTGACCGGTATAATCATGGCGTTCCTGCTGTGCTCGCTGTCGTTCTATCTGGGTGCTGACGCCATCCAGGGCATGCTCGACTTCATCCCGCCCTTTGTCCTTGCTGGCTTTGGCGTTGCCGCCAACATCCTGCCTGCCATGGGCTTCGCCATGCTCGGCCGCCTGGTGCTCACCAAGCAGCTCGTGCCCTTCTACTTCCTGGGCTTCCTGCTGTGCTCCTACGCCAACGTGCCCGTCCTGGGCGTCGCCCTGATCGCCATCATCATCGGCATCGACAAGTTCGACCTGCTCGGCCTGGGCGGAGCCCAGCCCCAGCTCTCCGCGGAAGGGGATGAGGACGATGACTTCTAGTCCCGAGAACAAGATCACGCGCTCCGACCTCGTCAAGAGCGCCGTCAACGTCGGCGCCCTGGGCATGGAGTTCTCCTGGACCTACTACAAGCAGATGAACATCGCCTTCTGCCTGATGGTCGCCAACATGCTCAAGAAGATCTACGCCGGCCGCCCCGACGACTACGCCGAGGCCCTGCACCGCCACTGCGCGTTCTTCAACATCACCGTCCAGTTCGCCCCGTTCGTCGGCGGCATCGCGATGGCCATGGAGGAGAAGGTCGCCCGCGGCGAGATCGAGCCCGAGAGCGTCAACGACGTCAAGGCCGCCCTCATGGGCCCGCTGTCGGGCATCGGCGACTCCATCTTCCTGTCGACGCTGCGCGTGGTCGCCGCCGCGGTGGGCATCAGCCTGTGCCAGGCCGGCAACCCCTTCGGCCCCATCGCCTTCCTGCTCATCTACAACGTCCCCGGCTTCGCGCTGCGCGTCTGGGGCGCCGTCAAGGGCTACGAGCTGGGCGTGGGCTTCCTGGACGAGGCCCAGAGGACCGGCCTCATGCAGAAGATCATGACCTGCGTGGGCATCGTGGGCGTCATGGTCGTGGGCGCCATGTGCAAGGACATGTTCTGGGCCAGCATCCCGGTGGCCATCGGCTCGGGCGAGGACGCCCAGACCCTCCAGGACATCCTGGACGGCATCATGCCCGGCATGCTCGGCATGATCGCCTTCTGGCTGTACTACTGGCTGCTGTCCAAGAAGATCAACCCCATGGTGCTGATCGTGGCCACCATGGTCGTGGGCATCATCGGCGCGTTCTTCGGCGTGCTGGCGTAAGGGCCCGGC
>CABUBZ010000054.1 GCA_902489945.1 uncultured Collinsella sp. | reverse complement strand
TTCTGCCGCAAACAGGAACTATTCCACCGCAAGTTATAAAAGGGGCATCAGGAGCGCGTTTTGCCGAAGGCTTTAAGTGCGGCCGTCACGGGGCCAGGTTGGAAGCGGCGGCGCACATCATCGAGACGCTCGGGGATATCGATATGTTGCGGGCAGTGACGCGCGCATTTGCCGCACTTGATGCAATTGCTCACGAGCTTAGGCTCGCTGGTGCGAACAGCGCTCGCCGTAAAGTACTGCGACAGCCCCGTAAACCAGCTGTGCGCATAGCTCGCGTTGTGGGCGGCAAAGCATCCGGGGATGTTGATGCCCTTGGGGCACGGCATGCAGTAGCCGCACCCCGTGCAGGGCACACGGTTCGATTTCTCAAACTCTTCCAATACGCGCGCGATGGTATCGAGCTGCTCCATCGTCATCGAATCCGGCAGCGCACGATCGGCCAGCGCCGCGTTCTCGTCCACCTGCGCGGTATCGGTCATGCCCGAAAGCAGCATGGTTACCTGCGGATGATTCCACACCCACGAAAGCCCCCAAGCAGCCGGCGTCTTCAGATGCGGATCGCTCGCGCTATCGAGCACGGCGCGGGCCCGCGGCGGCAGCTTGCCCGCCAAGCGCCCGCCCAAAAGCGGCTCCATCACAAACACCGCGAGCCCGCGCCCCGCAGCTGCCATAAGCCCCGCCGTTCCCGCCTGATAGCGTTCACCGGCATAGTTGTACTGAATTTGGCAGAAGTCCCAGTCATACGCATCGAGCATCGTAAGAAAGTCCGCCGCACTGCCGTGGTACGAAAAGCCTATCTGGCGAATACGCCCCGCAGCCTTTTGGCGCGCGATCCAGTCCTCGATACCCAACGCAACCACACGCTCCCATTGCGCGGGCGAGGTGATGTTGTGCATGAGGTAATAGTCGATATGGTCGGTCCGCAGGCGGCGCAGCTGTTCGTCAAAGAAGCGGTCGAAATCCTCCGCGCATTTGCACGAAGCGTGCGGCAGCTTGGTCGCGAGTAAAACCTGGTCGCGCAGACCCAGGCGCTCAAGCGAAGCGCCCACGCAAGCTTCGTTGCCGGGATAGAGATAGGCCGTGTCCAGGTAGTTAATCCCCTGCTCCACCGCACGCGAAATGATGGCATCGGCCGTCTTTGCATCGGGGCGCCCCGGCGCACCGGGAAACCTCATGCACCCCAGCCCCAACGCCGAGATACGGTTGCCGCTTTTGGGGTCAACGCGATATTGCACGGCCCCTCCCTTCGCCATCGGTGTCCCGGTCACGCGAAACACAACGGTCACGCCGCCGAAACAACTTGGAATCGCAATTGAGAACGTATCGTAACGCAGCAGAAATCAAGCCGTCACGACACCGCTTTAACATCAGCAAAAAGCCCGATGAAAGGAGCCAACCATGCCCGCGCTCGACCTTTGGAACCTCGCCTCCCAGCTCAAAAGCACCGATTATCGCTGGGTCGACCTCACCCACACGCTCTCGTGCGATACCCCGCACTGGTTTGGCTTTAAGCCGTTCGAGTCCACCAAGCTTTTCGACTACCTGCCCGACACGCCCGAGGACATGCTCGCACCCATGCGCTGCTTTCAGTATTCGGTCGCCTCACAATACGGTACCCACGTCGACGCGCCGCGCCACTTCCATGTCGACGGCCGCTCCCTCGGCGAGATCGAGCCCATTGAGTTTATGCATCCGCTCTGCGTGATCGACAAGCACGAGGAGTGCGCCGCAAACCCCGACTTTATCCTGACCGTCGAGGACCTTAAAGCCTGGGAGGACGAGCACGGCCGTATTCCCGAGGACGCCTTTGTCGCCTTCCGCTCCGATTGGTCCAAGCTGGCCGACCTCGAGAACAAGGACGAGGACGGTCAGCCCCACTACCCCGGTTGGAACCTCGACGCCATCAAGTGGCTTGTTGAAGAGCGCAACATCGGCGCTATCGGCCACGAGCCGGCAGACACCGACCCGGCGAGTGTGACCACGCGCGAGGACGCCTATCCCTACCCCGGCGAGCAATACATCCTCTCGGTCGACCGCTATCAGATCGAGGTCATGGACCATCTGGACGAGCTCCCCGCCACAGGCGCCGTCATCTTCTGTACCTTCCCCAAGGTTCGCGATGGCGTCGGATACCCCGCGCGCGTCTTTGCGGTCTGCCCCGCGGCGTAAGCGCACAGCGCATCCGTTCTTCTATATATTCGCCGTCCCGCATATGCAAGGCGCTCCGGCGGCTTACAATCCATCAGGCGCCCCTACGCGGGCGCCTTTTATATGGGGAGATGATTCACATGCAGATCAACAAGGTTGCCTTTATCGGCAAAGGCGGTGTCGGCCTGCTCTACGGCAGCATGATCGCCCAGGCGCTCGGCAACGACGCCGTAGAATACGTCATGGACGATGCACGCTTCGAGCGTCACGCAAACGACGCGCTCACCGTCAACGGCAAGCCTTGCGCGCTCAAGTCCGTCCGTGCCAGCGAGGCCATGCCCGCCGATCTGGTTATTCTCACGGTTAAGACGACCGGTCTCGATCAGGCACTCAAGACCATGGAGCGCATCGTGGGCCCCAATACGCTCATTGCCTCGCTGTGTAACGGCATCACCAGCGAGCAAAAAATCGCTGAGCGCTTTGGCTGGGAGCACACCGTCCTCGGAATCTGCCAGGGCATGGACGCGGTATTCCTCAACGGCGAGCTCACTTTTACCAATACCGGCAAGATTCGCTTTGGCGCGGCCGCCGGCACCGACCCCGCGACCGTCGCCGCCATCGACGAACTCTACACGCGCTGCGGCATCGCCCACACCGTCGAGGCCGACATCGCACACCGCATGTGGGCCAAGCTCATGCTCAACGACGGCATCAACCAGACCTGCATGGCCTACGGCGGCACGTACGGAAGCGCCACGGAGCAGGGCTCCGAGCAGCGTCGCTGCTTTGTTTCCGCCATGCGCGAGACGCTTGCGGTCGCCAACGCCGAAGGCATCGAGCTAACCGAGGCGGATCTGACGCAGATGGTGCACCTCATCGAGGGACTCGACCCTGTCGGCATGCCGTCAATGGCGCAAGACCGCGTCGCGCGACGCAAAACCGAAGTCGAGGAGTTCGCGGGCACCATTTGCCGCCTGGCAGCCAAGCACGATATCCAAGCGCCGCAGAACGAATGGCTCTATCAGCGCATCCGTGATATCGAGGCAAGCTGGTAACGCCGCCGCACCGCATCCAACAGTCTCAATAGCAAAAACCGCCGCAAAGGGCACTCCCCTTGTGCGGTTTTCATGTTCAGCCATGGCCAACAGTCATTTTCGCAACAGTTAGAGATGCGACTCCGGAACCTCGTCCTCATCATCGCGACAAAGGACAACACCGGCGCTTCCCAGCAGTGTGGCCGCGATCAACGCGCCGACCACGATAGAGGCAGCCCCACAAGACCCCTGCATGCCCGCGACGAGCGCGGCCGTAGGACCAAGGCAACCAAGCGTCAATGCAACGGCGGCAACGGCGATATCTCGAGCGTTCACAAGACCACTTCCTCCACGAGAAAGACCTTATTTCTCATGAACTAGTGTGCCCCGCGCCCATATGCGCGACGTACCGTCACGGTAAGGGCTCTGTTAGCTCAAGCGTATACATAGAACGGGCGTCCTTACGTTGCCCTAAAGCTCGGTAAAGACGCCCGTCCGCCAAATATCCGTGATACAGAAAAACTACCAACCGGTGTAGTAGTCGGTGGTTCCGGCAGCGCAGCCGGAGTCATAGACCTTGCAATCACCCTTGGAGCCCGTAAAGGTCGAGCCCTGGGCCATATCGCCCGCGGCAACAACGTAATAGCCGTCGGAATCGCGCCAGAAGCCCTCAGAATCCTGAGTCCATTCGCCCGTGCGATAGTGATAAAGCACATTGCTGCTGTAATAGGTCTCACGGCGCCCGTTGTAGTTATTGACACCCGCAGAGCGCGTCAGGCCCGATCCGTTCGCGTAGGACGCGGCAGACGCGTAGGACGGAGTGTAACCGGCGTTGTAGTACGAAGCCTGGGCGGCCTCGGCAGCCTCCGCCTCGGCGGCAGCGGCCTCGAGCGCTTCGCGCTTGGCATTCTCAAGCGCAGTGCGCAGCTCATCGAGCTCGGTCGACTTCGCGTCGACCTCCCCCATCGTCAAAAGGCTGCCCGCACCATCGATACAACCCTGCAGCACAGCGCGCTCGTCATCGGTGGCATAGTCACCATACATGTTTAGGATAATCTGAGCGCGCATTTCAAGGGAATCGCGCTTGGCCTCCATCGAGGCGTTCCACTCCTGCATAGAGCCATAACCATCGCCGCGATAATCAACGGGCTGTACCAGCGTCGTCTCGGACGGCGTAGATCCAACCGTATCGGACAGTGTTGCGGCGTGGGCATCAGTTGCACCGGCGCCCGCCAAAAGTGCCACGGTCAGAGCGGCGGAAAGGGCAGCGGCTTTCGGTTTTCGTGAATCGATCCTCATGTAGCTGGAAACCTCCGTAGTGCGTTTTTGCTGCGTTTGAGCTGCGTGTGATTCGATCGCGCTGCATAGTACCTCGAGCAAATCGCGACCTGCGGTTTTACTCAAAAGGCGCACGTCAATTGCGTAAAACTCACATCCTCTCAACAGGAGTTTTCCACAACTCGAATGCATAAAGCATGCCAAAAACCCTGTAATAGCGCCCTTCCTATGCAAAAAAGGCGCCTGCGCAACCATTGCTTGCACAGGCGCCTTGAGCAGGCATTTTATGCAGTTATACCTATCGAGTCGCAAGGGGTCCTTGCACAAGTCGCCTTACTCGTCCAGCGCGGCGAAGGCCTGCTTCAGATCCCAAATGATGTCCTCGGCGTTCTCGGTACCGATGGAAAGACGGATCGTGGAGGGCGTGATGTTCTGCTCGGCGAGCTCCTCGGCAGAGAGCTGGGAGTGCGTGGTGGTAGCCGGGTGCACGACGAGCGACTTGACGTCGGCCACGTTGGCGAGCAGCGAGAACACCTGCAGGTGATCGATGAACTTCCAAGCTGCCTCCTGGCCGCCCTTGATCTCGAAGGTGAAGATCGAGGCGCCGCCGTTGGGGAAGTACTCCTTGTAGAGCTCATGATCGGGGTGCTCGGGCAGGCTCGGGTGGTTCACCTTGGCAACATGGCTGTCGCCGTTCAGGAACTCGACGACCTTCTTGGTGTTCTCGACATGACGGTCGACACGCAGCGACAGGGTCTCGGTGCCCTGGAGCAGGACCCAGGCGTTGAACGGACTGATGCAGGCGCCCTCGTCACGCAGCAGGATAGCGCGGACATAGGTTGCGAAGGCAGCGGGACCGGCAGCCTCGGCAAACGAAACACCATGGTAGGAGGGGTTGGGCTCGGCGATCTGGGCATACTTGCCGCTCGCCTTCCAATCGAAGTTACCGCCGTCGACGATCACGCCACCCAGCGACGTGCCGTGGCCGCCGATGAACTTGGTTGCGGAGTGAACGACGATGTTGGCGCCGTGCTCCAGCGGACGGAACAGATACGGGGTGCCGAAGGTGTTGTCGACGACAACCGGCAGACCGTGCTTCTTGGCGATCTCGGAGATGGCGTCGATGTTGGGGATGTCGGAGTTGGGATTGCCGAGCGTCTCGAGGTAGATGACCGTGGTGTTGTCCTTAATGGCGCCCTCGACCTCGTCCAGGTTATGGGCATCGACAAACGTGGTCTCGACGCCAAACTGGGAAAGCGTATGCTCCAGCAGGTTGTAGGAGCCACCGTAGATGGTCTTCTGAGCAACCACGTGGTCACCGGCCTGGGCAAGTGCCTGCAGGGTATAGGTGATGGCAGCGGCACCGGAAGCAACGGCAAGACCGGCCACGCCGCCCTCGAGTGCAGCGATGCGGTCCTCGAAGACGCCCTGGGTGGAGTTGGTCAGACGACCGTAGATGTTACCGGCGTCGGCGAGGCCAAAGCGGTCGGCGGCGTGCTGGGCATTGCGGAACACGTAGCTCGTGGTCTGATAGATAGGCACAGCGCGGGCATCGGATGCGGGGTCGGCGCTCTCCTGGCCAACGTGCAGCTGCAGGGTATCGAAACCAAAGGTGTGCTCGGGGTTGTTGATGAACTGGCTCATGATGATCTCCTTGATCGAACGAAAGTAATTAAATAAGAGAGAAGTAAGTCGCTGTCTCCTGATCACGCCGACGGACGCAAACAGGAGCCCGGCATTCGTCTTGGTAAGCAATTCATATGCGGGCCTCCTTTCGCATCCCGGTTCCGTGGTCGGCTTAATTACCTACCGCCTTTGTGTGTTTTGAATAGTACGAGCATTGTTTCGCTCGGTCAATCACTTAAAAGCGCTAACCTGTTATCGGTTTTATAGATAGCAACCGAAAGGACGGCGTCGATGACCCTTCAGCAGCTTCGTTTTCTGATTGCCGTAGCAGAGTCCGGCTCAATCAACGCCGCAGCTCAGCGCCTCTATACCGCTCAGTCCAACATCTCAAACGCCGTCAAAAGCCTGGAGCAGGAACTCCATCTGGAGATCTTCACGCGCTCCAGCCGCGGCGTCACGCTCACCAACGACGGTACCGAGCTTTTGGGTTATGCGCGCCAGGTTGTAGAGCAGGCCGATATGCTCGAGGCCCGCTACGAGGACGGTGGCACCCCGCAAGCCCGCCTCGCCATTTCCGCCCAGCACTACGCCTTTTCGGTCGAGGCCTTTGTCAACGTAGTCGAGCGCTGCCGCGACAGCAAGTTCGAGTTCATCATGCGCGAGACCACCACATCGCAGATCATCGATGACGTCCGTGCGTTTCGCAGCGATATCGGCATTCTGTATCTGGATGACTTTAACGCCCGCGTTCTGCAGAAGGCCTTCGCCGATGCCCGCGCAAGCTTCCATCCCCTATTCGACGCGACGGTCCACGTCTTCGTTAGCGAGCGCCACCCGCTCGCACGCCGCCCGCAACTGTCCCTTGCCGACCTCACGCCCTATACGCGCTACAGCTTTGAGCAGGGAACCTCAAACTCCTTCTATTACGCCGAGGAACCTTTTAGCTATATCCCTTGCGACCGCAACATACGAATCTCAGACCGCGGAACACTTACTAACTTACTTATCACGTCGAACGGTTACACCCTGTCGACCGGTGTCCTCTCCAATGAAATGCAATGGGGCATGGCATCGATCCCGCTAGCAGACGCCCCAACGATGCACGTTGGCTACATCATGCACGACGAGCGCAAGCCCTCTCTCCTCTTGCAGCAATACCTCGACGAGCTCAACCGCATCATCCATGCCAACTAACAGTCGGAAGACGGGGTAGAAATCGTAGATTGCTGGCCCCCGGCGGGCATGGCGCTACAATGGTCACTCACATGAAATGCACTCAACGAAAGGAAGCCCGTGAAGGTCATCATCTACACCGACGGCTCGGCCCGATCAAATCCGGGACGCGGCGGCTACGGCGCCGTGCTCAAATACACCAACCCCGCCGGCAAGACCTTCACCTCCGAGCTTTCGCGCGGCTACGCCAAGACCACCAACAACCGCATGGAACTCATGGCGGTCATCGTGGCGCTCGAGGCGCTCAACCGCCCTTGCGAGGTCGAAGTCCATTCCGATTCGCAGTATGTCGTCAACGCCTTTAACAAGCACTGGATCGACGGCTGGAAAAAGCGCGGATGGAAAACCGCCAACAAGCAACCCGTCAAGAACCGCGACCTGTGGGAGCGCCTACTCACCGCCAAAAGCAAGCACAAGGTTGAGTTCATCTGGGTTAAGGGTCACGCCGGTCACGAGCTCAACGAGCGCTGCGATGAGCTCGCCACCACGGCGGCCGACGGCAGCAACCTCGATATCGACGCCGGCTTTAACGAGAGCGACCTGTAATAGCGTTTTCGCGCAGCTTTATATCCCCACGCGCTACACTCATCCTGTAGACCAAACAACGCAAGGGGGACGTATGCTGCGCATCGCGACCATCGGCACATCCATGATCACCGACGACTTTATCCAAGTCGTCAACGCCAACGATCAAGCCGCGTTTGTGGGCACGCTTTCACGCGATGCCAATCGCGGTGCCGCCTTTACCGCCGAGCGCGGTGGCGAGCGAAACTTTACTTCACTCGATGAGCTCGCGGCAGCCGCCGACGTCGACGCCGTCTATATCGGCAGCCCTAACGCACTTCACTACGAGCAGGCCCTTGCCTGCATCGCCGGTGGCAAGCACGTCATCGTCGAGAAGCCCTTCTGCGCCACCGAAGCGCAGGCGCTGGAAGTCTTCCGCGCTGCCGAGGCAGCAGGTGTCGTGGCCCTCGAGGCCATGCGTCCCCTCCACGACCCCGCCTTCCACGCCATCGAGGACGCCCTGGGCGAGATCGCCCCCATCCGCCGCGCCTCATTGCGCTTTGGCAAATATTCCTCGCGCTACAACGAGATTCTCGCGGGACGCGCCACCAATATCTTCGACTGCAATATGGCATCGGGTTCCCTCATGGACATTGGCGTCTACACCGTCGAGCCCATGGTCGAGATTTTCGGCATGCCCTCCGGCCTTACGAGCATGGCTACTCTGCTCGACCCCGCCACGCGACAGCTCACGCACGGCCCCATCGACGGCTGCGGTTCCATCCTCGCCAGCTACGGCGGTGGCCGTATCTCCGTCGAGCTCGCGCACTCCAAAATAACGAATGACCTGCTGCCCTCGCAGATCGAAGGCGAGCGTGGCACTATCCAGATCGACCATCTGTCCACGCCCCGCAACGTCCGCATCGACTATCGCGGCGATGTCGTACGCGGCTCGGCGACCGAGGCACCGCGCGAACAGGGCGACAACGGCCGCGTGCTCGACCTGCCCAAATCGAGCAACACTATGGAATACGAACTCACAGACTTTATCACCGCCATCGGCGGCATCGATAACGTTAAGGAAGAGATTTGGGAGACCCCGGCGGGACGTCACGAACTTGGCCACTACCGCGATGTCACGCTCGTCTCATTGCGCATCATGGATGCCGTGCGCCAGCAGGCCGGCATTACCTTCCCGTCCGACGCAGGCAAGCAGGCCTAGCGATGGGCTTCTTTGATGCGTTCTTCTCCAGCGTCACCGGCGGCAGTCGAGAGCCTCAAAAACCATCAGGCGTCGAGCTCGAGCTGCGCCGTAGGCTCACCGTGCTCGCAAGCGACGAGGCCACTCAAGACGCCCCGCAGCGCTATTTCCTGCGGTGGGAGGGACAGGTCCAGGGCGTCGGTTTCCGCTTTACCAACACCAACCTCGCGCAGGCACACGCACTCACCGGCTGGGTGCGCAACATGGAAGACGGCTCGGTCGAGATGGAGATACAGGGAGCTCCGGCAAACATCCTATCTCATCTCGAGGCGCTTCATGCCTCCTACGAGCGCATGGGAACGCGTTTTCGCCTCGTAGAAGCCCAGGCCCAAGCCCCACTTGCCAATGAAGACAGTTTCATTCCTCGTTATTAGTATTGTGTGCTAAATACGGTATCATTTACCTACGACCGTTGATAGAAAAGAGGCGAGGCGCATGGCGGTGCAAAGAAGGAATACCAGGCAGCGAAAGCTGGTTCTTGACGCCGTGCGCCAAAGCTACAACCATCCCACCGCCGACGAAATCTACAACGTCGTGCGCGCACAGGATGACAAAATCAGCCGTGGCACGGTCTACCGCAACCTCAACCTCCTGGCCGATGCCGGGGAGATCCTCTCCATCAAGACACCAGGCGGCAGCCGCTTCGATCGCACGATCGAGCCGCATGCGCATATCATCTGCACCTCGTGCAGCCGCGTCATCGATGTACCGCTCCCCTTCGATGCCCAACTCGACACCAAGGCGTCCGAGCAAATCGGTTGGAGCGTCATCTCGCACTACACCATCTTCGAGGGTCTCTGCCCCGACTGCCGGTAGATGTTTGGGACATGCCTACTCAGCAAGTAGACGACGCAGCTCTTCTTCGACCGTGCACACGTAGCGGACACGGTCATTGACACCGCGCATGGTGGGGCTGCAGCTCTCCATCAGATAGGGATGGCCCACCACGTTGAGCATGTCGCGATCGTTTTCGTTATCTCCAAACGCCATCATTTCGTCAGGCGAGATCCCCAGTGCACGGCCATAATCGGCAAGCGCGGACCCCTTGCCCGAACCGAAACCGATAAAGTCCGTCCATTCGGTTCCCGACGTCATCACGTCAACACGGTCGCTAAAGAGGCACTCAAAATACTCCAGCGCCGCCGGCTGCTCCGCCTCGGGCGTCTGGAAGGCAATCTTAATGACATTCTCGTCAATGTCTTCGGGACGGTCGACTACCGCCACATCACAATGGACCTCATAACGCAGGTGGTCAACAAACGCATCGTTGCCGCTCATGGTGTAGAGGTGTCCCTCGCACGAAAGGGTCACGTCGGCATGGGGGTACGCAACCACGGCATTCGCGATATCCATGGCCAGGCCACGCTCCATAGAACGCTTGACCACGGCACGCCCCTCGCTCATGACCAGGGCTCCGTTTTCGCATACATAGGCGAGTTCATCGGCCACCGGAGCAAACAGGTAGCGCAGGCTCGCGTATTGGCGACCGCTCGCCGGCATAAACACGATACCGCGACGATGCAGCTCATCGATAAGCTCAAAGGCCTCGGAACGCGGCTCGCGCTCCCCCGGATGCAGCAACGTGCCGTCCAAATCGCATGCAATCAGCTTGATTCCCTCAAGACCCATATGCTTCCCCCAAAGCCTCCTATCAACAGCAAGACGGACCTTGATCGGTCACCCCTCAAAGCCCGTCTTGCGCATACGCGCGCTTAGTCGCGCGTCTTTTTAACGATGGTAAAGTCCGGAGCCATGCTCACGACAACATCGGCCGCGCTCGACGCAAAGCGTCGACCCGCATCGAGCTCGTACGAAACAATCGAGATTCGAGCTCCCTCGACACCGCGAAGCATACGGCCCAAAACCGGCTGCACCGGCGTATACATGCGCACGGTATGCTCATCCGAGTCACCCCGGAAGAGCGGCGCATGCATGTTGCCGATCTCCCAGCACGCATGCGCGAGCGCAATCGGATCCATGCGGTCGACTTCGACCAAATAAACCTCGGCGCTGCGCAGGCGCACGACAACCGCCACGGGCACCATACCCGAACGGTCAATGGCGAGCACGTCGCCATCGGCAAGACGACCGCCGTCGGCAGTATCCAACCGAACATCGATCGTGCGCCCCAGCTCCGTCACGCCCACAAACGCGCATGCATCAACCTGGTCCCAATCGAGCAACAGCTCGTCAACTTCAAAGACACCGCCCAGCTCCCGGCGAAGCAGGAGTTCATAGGACGGATCGTTGAGATTTCCCAAGCATGTCGTCAAAACCAAGCGTTCAGGCATACTCTAGTCCTCGACCTCGACGAGCTCGATATCAAAGTTGAGATCCTTGCCGGCGAGCTCGTGGTTGGCGTCGAGCGTCACGGCCTCGGGCGTCACGTCTATGACCACGGCGGGGACGGGCATGCCGCTCGGCGTGGACAGGAAGAGCTTCATGCCCTTCTCGATCTGCTCGATATTGGGGACCTGCTCAGCCGGGAAGGTCAGGACCATCTCGGGATTGTGCTCGCCGTAGGCATCGGCAGCGGGAATGTGCACGGTCTTCTTCTCGCCCACCTGCATGTCGACAACAGCGGCGTCGAAGCCCTTGATCATCTGACCGGCGCCGCAGGTGAACTCCAGCGGCTCGCCGCGATCGTAAGAGCTATCGAACTGCGTGCCGTCGTCGAGCGTGCCACGATAATGGGTCTTGACCTTCTTGCCCTGGTTGGACATGGTAACCTCCGTGATAAGGGCGGCGCACAACGCGGGCCGCCATGAACATATGGCGCTAACTATACCCTAGTCATACAATTCAAAGACAGTTTGCAAAGAAACGCTGCAACCGGAGGAACCATGGCATATCCCGTATTTGACCTACACTGCGACACCGCTGACCGCATCGGCTGGGCCACGCTCGATCTCGACCTGCGCTTTACCGCCGGTACCGACGGTTATTTCCCCGGCGACGAAACGCATCCGCAAGATTTCGACCTCATCGAGGGCAACGCCTGCGCCATCTCGCTCGCAAAGATCGGCAACACGCCGTGGGCACAGTGCTTCGCCACGTTTGTCCCCGACGAGATTCCCACCGCCCACGCCGCGCGCTTCCAGGCGCAGATCATGGCGCATATGAGCGGCCAGGCAATGCTCAACCACGACCGCATGGTCAACGTACGCAGCGCGGCAGACATTCGCCCTGCGCTCAAAGACGGCAAGGTCGCCTGCATCCACACCATCGAAAACGCCACGTTCTTTGCCGAGGACCCCGCGCTGATCGAGGTGCTCAAGAGCCTGGGCGTACTCATGTCGTCACTCAGCTGGAACGCGCAGGGACCGCTCGCGAGCGGCCACGACACCCACGCCGGCCTCACCGCCGCCGGCATCGAGGCACTTACGCAGATGGAGCACGCCGGCATGATACTCGACGTCTCCCACCTCAACGACGAGTGCTTTGACGAGGTTGTCGCCCACGCCACGCGCCCGTTCGTCGCCAGCCACTCCAACTCCCGTGCGGTTTGCGGCGTCAAGCGCAACCTCACCGACGACCAGTTCCGCACCATTCGCGACATGGGTGGCATCGTCGGCCTCAACTACTGCAGCGAGTTCCTTTCCAACGACGCAACCGACAAAACCGCCGCAGACGTCACCTTCGACCAGCTAGCGGCACATATCGAGCACTGGCTCGACCTAGGCGGCGAGGACGTCATCGCGCTCGGCGGCGACTGGGACGGTGCCACGGTGCCCGCTTTCCTCTCCGATGCCAGTATGATGCCCGAGTTCCAGAACATGCTCTCCAAGCATTTTGGCAAGACCGTGATGCAAAAGCTCTGCAGCGACAACGCGCTTGCCTTCTTTGAGCGTTATTAATTTCACATCCCTTGAG
>CABUBZ010000053.1 GCA_902489945.1 uncultured Collinsella sp. | reverse complement strand
ATGCCGCCGAAGTTGAAAGGCAGATTGCCGCTCTGGCGGGTTTGCAGCGTCAACTAGTTACGCGGTTCGTAGAACCGCGTAACCCCTAGAAACGGTTGCCGCGGAAGCCGCCACCGTTGCGGCCGCCACGGTCGCCACCGCGACCGCCGCGGTCGTTACCACGGTTGCCGCCGAAGCCACCACGGTTGCCACCGCGATCGCCATAGCCACCACGGTTGCCGCCAAAGCCGCCGCGACCGCCACGGTCGCCGCCACGGTCACCAAAGCCGCCACGGCCGCCACGATCGCCACCGCGACCGCCACGGTCGCCGCCACGGCCACCACGGTCGTCACGGCCGCCGCGAGGACCGCGATCCTCGTCCAGGCCCATGGCGACGAGCGGAGCGATAACCTTATCGAGAGCGGCCATCAGCTCGGTGGCCTCCTCGTAAGAAAGCTCGGGCAGGAGCTTCTCCTTCTTGTTGGCAAGCTCGACCAGGCCCTCAGCGGCATCCTCGGCGGCGAAGACAACAATCTTGCGCATATCGCCCTCGGCATCGTCGATGCGGCCGACCAGATCGGCAGCCTCGGCCTCGGCCATCAGACCATCGAGCTCACGAAGGCGCATGCCCAGCAGGTCGGACATTTCCTTCTGCTCCATCTTGGGCTTGAGATCAAGGAGCTTAATGGCGCGCTCGATGTTCGCCATGCGCTCGGCCTTGGCCTCCTCCTCCTTGGAAATAGCAAAGCGACGGCTACGCAGCAGGCGAGCGGCCTTCTGCATCTTGTCCATCAGCTCTTCGTCATCGTAATCAGCGGCGGCCTCGACAACCTCGGCCTCCTCCTCGGCGGAAACCTCGTCAGCAGCCTCAACCTCAGCAGCTTCGGTCTCCACGGTCTCGACTGCCTCAACCTCGGCAGCCATGGTCTCGTTCTCGGTCTCGTTCATGATCTCTTCGTTCTCAGACATGAGACTCCTTCTTGGCCCTCTCGGGCATCATCGCCCCATTCGCGGGGCCCGTCGCGCACTCTTTGCGCTTTATACATTCATGCCTCTCGGCAAAACGTCCATTAGTTTATGGTGTCGCCATCCAATCTAGCTGCAGAATCTATGTGCACACATTAATGCGACATGTCGCGGTATCATGGCCTGAACCAATCATGTCCACCTTAAGGAGCCCGCCATGATTAAACCCATCATGAAGTCCGAGTTCTTTTTACGCCTGCCCTCCGAGGATGCCGGCCCTGAGGACGCCGCGACCGGGCAAGACCTTCTGGACACGCTGCACGAGCACGAGCACGAATGCGTGGGGCTTGCCGCCAATATGATTGGCGTACGCAAACGCATCATCTGCGTAAAGGACGGCAGCAAGTCGTTGCTCATGTACAACCCGCAAATTCTTGAGCAGGTCAATGCCTATCAGACAAGCGAAGGGTGCCTTTCGCTGGTCGGCGAGCGCCCTTGTACCCGCTATCGCCGTATTAAGGTGGAGTATCTGGACGAGAACTTCGTGCACCGCATCAAGAACTTCTCGGGCTACACCGCCGAGATCATCCAACACGAAATCGACCATTGCAACGGGATTGTTATTTAGTTCAAGAACGCCACGTGGGACAAAATAATCAGTAGTTTTTGTCCCAGGGTCGCCTGCGGCAACAAACTCGATACTTCTTTCGAACCTGGGACAAGAACTACTGATTATTTTGTCCCACGCCCCACGGGTCCACAAAAAAGCTCCCTGCAGCCAAGCAACTGCAGGGAGCTTTTTATTGTACGGAGCTTCTGTCCCCTACGACTGACGATAATGGTCGAAGAAGTCGGCGAGATCTTCGAGGGACTCTTTGAGCACTTCCATGCGCGGCAGGTACACGATACGGAAGTGGTCGGGCTCAGCCCAGTTGAAGCCGCCGCCGCGCGTGATCAGAATCTTCTTCTCGTGCAGCAGGTCAAGGGCGAACTGCTCGTCATCGGTAATGTTGAACTTCTTCACATCCATCTTGGGGAAGATGTAGAACGCCGCACGCGGCTTAACCACCGAGATGCCGTCAATCTTGTTGAGCGCCTCATACACAAAGTTGCGCTGCTCGTAGACACGGCCGCCGGGGCGGATGTAGTCGTTGACGGACTGATGGCCACCGAGCGCCGTCTGAACGATCGACTGAGCCGGCACGTTGGAGCACAGGCGCATGTTGGAGAGCATGTTGATGCCCATGATGAAGTCGCTCATGCAGCGCTGGTTGCCCGAAAGCACCATCCAGCCAATACGATAGCCCGCGATCATGTGCGACTTGGACAGACCGCTAAAGGTGACGCAGGGCAGATCGGGAGCGAGCGAGGCAATCGAGACGTGCTCGTAGCCGTCCATGCACAGGCGGTCGTAGATCTCATCAGCAAAGATCATCAGCTGATGCCTGCGTGCAACCTCGACGATGCCCTCGAGCACCTCGCGCGGATAGACGGAACCCGTGGGGTTGTTGGGGTTGATGATGACGAGGGCTTTGGTCGCGCTCGTGATCTTGGACTCCATATCCTCCAGGTCGGGATACCAATCCGCCTGCTCATCGCACAGATAGTGCACGGGATGACCGCCGGCAAGGGTTGCGCACGCCGTCCAGAGCGGATAGTCGGGGCTGGGGATCAGAATCTCGTCGCCATTGTCGAGCAGCGCGTTCATCGAAAGCTGAATGAGCTCGGACACGCCGTTGCCCGTGTAGATATGCTCCATCTGAACGTTGGGCAAGCCCTTGATCTGCGAATACTGCATGATCGCCTTGCGCGCGGAGAACAGGCCACGCGAGTTGGAATAGCCTTCGCAGTCGGGCAGCTGCTGGCGCATGTCCTTGATGACCTCATCGGGCGTGCGGAAACCGAAGGGCGCCGGGTTGCCGATATTGAGCTTGAGGATGCGCTCGCCCTCGTCCTCCATACGGGCGGCCTCGTCGACGACGGGACCGCGCACGTCATACAGGACGTTATCGAGCTTGGTGGATTTAGAAAAAGTACGCATGGTGGTGCTCCTTGCAATTTGAGCTGAGGGATGGGGTTCGGGCTTGGAATCGTTGCGGGGTGATGATGCCTCGCCTTGATCGGCGTCGCCGGCAAGCAGCCAGGTAACATCGACCTCCAAAATACGGGCGAGCAGCTCAGCCACATCGCGCCGCGGAATCGTCTTACCGCTCACATATTGGCTCATCTGACTCTTGCCGAGTTTTTTGCCGAGCATCTCCGATGCGCGGATCACGTCCGACTGGCGAACGTCGCGATCGGACATAGCCTGTCGCAGACGATCGCTAAACGTCTCTTGGGCCACTAGAACCTCCTTGCTGGCAAAGTTCAATTTATACAACACGAATTGAACCTGAGTTCAATTTAGGAAGCAGTATAACGCCGTGCTATTTCGAAAAGTTCAATTTCAAAAATAAAATGAGCAAGACCTCGAGATTTATCCCAAGGCGATAACGACGTGCACGCATTTAGAGGTATTCGAGGAAACGAGCGGCGGCAAGCGAAACATCGGCCGTTCGATATATGGCGTTGATCTGCCGATGGGGATGCCCCTCGAGCGAACGCACGGCAACATCGAACTGACAGCGACGCAAGATGAGCGCCGGAAGGATGCTCACGCCCAGGCCATCCTCGACCATAGCCATAATCGCATAGTCATCCCAAGTCGACAGTTTTGAGCGCACCGCCAGCCCCGCCCGACGGAATAGCGGCGTAATCTCATCATCGGTACCCCGTTCCAGCAGAATAAACTGCTCGTTGGCTAAATCGGCAAGAGAGACGAACTCCGCCGTGGCAAGCAACGAATCTGTCGGCACCACCGCCATCAACTCGTCGCGCGCCAAAGACCGCGACGTCATGCCATTTTCTCGGGGCTCATGCGGGATAAAGCCCAGATCGCAGCGGCCCTCTGCCACCCATTGTTCAATCTCTGAATAGTCGCCCATCAGCAACTCGTAATCAATGTCTGGATAATCGGCACGAAAACGAGCAATCACCGGCGGCAGCACGTGGGTCGCCACGCTCGAAAACGTACCGATGCAGATTTTGCCGCGCATGAGCCCACGCATCTCATCCACGCGTCGCTGCAAGCGAACGAATTCCTCGCAGAGCGCCTCGACAGCCGGCATGACCTGCCGCCCGTCAGCAGAAAGAGCCACGCCCTCGCGACTGCGGTCGAGCACCTTAAAGCCCCAATCGGCCTCAAGATCGGCCACCATGCGGCTCACGCCCGATTGCGAATAGCTCAGGCGCTCGGCGGCGCGCGTAAAGCTTCCGGCGCGCACTGTCTCGAGCAGCACCTGCATCTTTTGAATATTCGTTTCCACGGCAGTCCTCCACCCTTGCATGAGATTTTGTCATGTCAGCCATGCATTATATTCGCTTTTCTTCTAAAGCCAGTTCACCCATAGTGAACATGCTCGGATATAGAGGGGATGTCAGCACATGAACAACGGATTGTTTACGTACTTAGCAGCATTGCTATTGTTTGGCTCCAACGGCATCATCGCCGCTGCCATCGCGCTGCCGAGCTCCGATATCGTACTGTTGCGCACGTTTTTGGGCGCTCTCACCCTTGCCGCCATCCTCTTCATAACCAAGCGCCATAACCTGCAGGCTCCGTCTCGCCCCCGCGAGGCCGCAGCGCTCATCGTCTCGGGCGCCGCGCTGGGCGCCAGCTGGATTTTCCTGTTCCGCGCCTATCAGACGATCGGCGTTGGTATCTCCTCGCTGTTGTATTACTGTGGCCCCATCATCGTTATGGCCCTCTCCCCGCTCATTTTTGGCGAAAAGCTGACCGGCGGCAAAATCGCCGGCTTTGTCGCCGTCGCCTGCGGTGCTTTTCTCATTGCAGCGCAAGGTCTAGGCGGCAATATGCCCATTGCGGGCATCGTCTGTGGAATCGCCTCGGCCTTCTGCTATGCATTGATGGTCATCGCCAGCAAGGGTGCGCCGCACATCGAGGGCCTCGAGAACTCCGCACTCCAAGTGAGCGCCGCCTTTGTGACCGCACTGGCCCTCACGCTCATCACGCAGGGCGCTCCCTCGTTCCTGTCCGCCGGCGTCGCCGCCAGCATTGATTGGCGCGCCGTCGCTATGCTCGGCGTCGTCAACACCGGCATTGGTTGCCTGCTCTACTTTAGCGCCGTCGCCAAGCTGCCCGTCCAGACCGTCGCCGTCGTCGGCTACCTCGAGCCGCTTTCGGCGGTCGTGTTCTCGGCCGCCCTTTTGGGTGAAGCCATAACACCGGTCCGCCTGATGGGCGCCGCGCTTATCATCGGCGGCGCGATTTTTTGCGAACTCGCCGGCAAACGCGCAAACGCCAAGGCTGGCATCGCCCAGACAGCACGTGCTTAAAAGCCCCTGCTTTGAAATGCTACCTGCGTAGATAAATAATCCCCAGCTGAGGATTATTGTCTAAAATAACCCGATGTGCCAAACTGCTCTTGTATGTATAAAGACGGCATAAAGTTTTTTGTCCTAGACAGATAACCGGATGTCTAAGGGAGTCCTCGTGGCACACAACAAACTGGAGGCAAACCTCCAAGACCAGCGCGGGCAAGGCGGGCACGGAGCCATCCCCCTCTCCGCTGGCATGCTGCTCGTAACGCTCGGCGTCGTCTATGGCGACATCGGCACGAGCCCCATGTACACCATGAAATCGATCGTCGCCAACAACGGCGGCATCGGTACCGTCAGCGAGGACATGATCCTGGGCGCGCTTTCGCTCGTCATCTGGACCATGACGCTCGTGACCACGGTCAAGTACGTGGTAATCGCCATGAAGGCCGACAACCACAACGAAGGCGGCATCTTCGCCCTGTTCAGCCTCGTACGCAAGGTGGCACCATGGCTGATTCTGCCCGCCATGATCGGCGGCGCGGCGCTGCTCGCCGACGGCATCCTCACCCCCGCCGTCACGGTCACCACAGCCATCGAGGGTCTACGCACCATCGAATGGGGCCATGCGCTGCTGGGCGACGGCCAGACCAACGTCATCATCATCACCATCATCATTATCTGCGGCCTATTTGCCATGCAGCGCGCCGGCACCTCGTCAATCGGCAAGCTCTTCGGCCCGCTCATGACGCTGTGGTTCCTGTTCCTGGCAGGCGCTGGCCTGTTCAACATGCTCGGCAACCTGTCCATCTTGCGCGCGCTCAACCCCATCCGCGGCATCATGTTTCTGTTCTCGCCCATCAACCACTCGGGCATTATGGTGCTCGGCTTTGTCTTCCTATCGACAACCGGTGCCGAGGCGCTCTACTCGGACATGGGCCACGTGGGCAAGGCAAACATCTATGCATCCTGGCCATTTGTTAAGGCGGCCCTTATCCTCAACTATCTGGGTCAGGGAGCTTGGCTGCTCGCCAATAACTCCAACCCCCAGATGCTTGCGATGGATATCGTCAACCCGTTCTATATGATGCTCCCCGAGCCCCTGCGCCCCTTTGCCATCGTGCTTTCGGCCGTAGCGGCCATCATCGCCTCGCAGGCGCTCATCACCGGCTCGTTCTCGCTGGTATCCGAGGCAACCCGTCTCAATCTCATGCCGCACCTGCGCATCCACTACCCCAGCGACACCAAGGGTCAGCTCTATATTCCACTCGTCAACAACATCATGTGGGTCGGCTGCATCTTCATTGTGCTGCTGTTCCAGAACTCCGAGCGCATGGAGAGCGCCTATGGCCTCGCCATTACCGTGACCATGCTTATGACCACCACGCTGCTGACGAGCTATATCGCCGGCATCCTCAAGCACAAGCTGGGCGCCTGCGTCTTCGCCCTGCTCTTCGGTGCCATTGAGCTGTGCTTCTTCGCCTCGTGCCTCACCATGTTCTTTGACGGCGGCTACGTAATGATCTTCTTGGCCTCGCTGCTGTTTGGCCTTATGTACGTGTGGCGCCGCGGCACCGCCATCGAGCGCACGCAGACGATCCTGCTGCCCGTCTCCAAGTACATTGACCAGCTCAACCGCCTGCGCAACGACGAGACCTACCCCGTGCTCGCCGACAATCTGGTGTTCCTCACCAACAGCCCCGACCCGCTCACGCTCGACCGCGACGTGCTCTATTCCATCTTGGATAAGCATCCCAAGCGCGCCAAGGCATACTGGTTCATCAACGTGCACGTTACCGACGAGCCCTATACGCACGAGTATTCCGTCGAGACCTTTGGCACGGACTTTTTGTTCCGCGTGCGCCTGGACTTGGGCTTTAAGGTCAACCAGCGCGTTAATGCCTACCTGCGCCAAATCGTTGGCGACTTGATGGCATCGGGTGAGCTGCCGCCGCAGCATCACACCTACTCCATCTACGAGACGCGCGGCAACGTGGGCGACTTCCGTTTTTGTATGCTGCGCAAGATGCTCGCCCCCGAAACGGACATCAACCGCAATGACCACCGCGTGATGGCCATCAAGTACGCCGTCCGCCGCGCCTGCGGAAGCCCGGCACGCTGGTACGGTCTCGAGAACTCGGCCATCATCATCGAGTACGTGCCGCTGTTTGCCCGCATGCGCCCGGCCGTTAAGCTCGTGCGCACCCAAGTGCCGCTCGAGGTTCAGATCGAAGAGGCCGAAGAAATGGAAGTCGACATCTTCTCGGACGACCTGGTCAACGGCAACGAAGCCGGTAAGAATATGAACGTCGATCCCACTGAGCTGCTCGAGAGCGTCGCAGATACGCCCGAACAGCAACTCGACGGACTCGAGAGCACCCAGTTCAACGACGCCAACTTCTAACACGCCACCAGCCATTGACGACAACGGCCTCGCATCTCATAAGAGGTGCGAGGCCGTTTTATGTCGCAACGGACCAGTGAGCTACGAACGGCGCGGCTCGGGAACCACGAGCCTATCGGAGCTCGCGCCCTCGGCATCCATCAGGCTCACGTAGCGAATCGACGGATCCCCATACATCGCGTAGTAATAATTGCCCGTGCGCGCGCTAAAGCATCCGGTGTAGATAGTCTTCTCGAACTTGCCATCGCCCATCCTGGACGCTCCCTCGATCATCACCACGCCCTCGAGCGAGCGGAACATGCGAACGACGTTTTCGGTCTCGCTCTCCTTTTGTGGGTAATTGGCATTGAGGTACGCCGCCTTTACAAAACGGCTCGGCGAATAGCAATCGCCCGGAATGCCGCGCATGCCGGCACCGGCTCCATAGGGCTTAAGCTCGGCGCCACGCCATGTCGCCGTCTGCGGAAAATCGCTTGTGGCGGTGATATAGGTGCGCAGGTTTTCCATGTGCCACGGGAAGGTCGGCTGGTTGGCAAGGGTGTCGACCGGATCGTCGTATACATGCAGGCCGTCAGCCATCATCTCGACCACGATGCTACGCTGGCTGTCGCCGATAATCCAATGGAGCAGCGACACGCCCAGCCCCTCTCCTGCAGATTTGGCGACAATCACCGTATCGCGCAGCGCAGCCTCGACCTCGTCGACCGTCGAGAACGTCGCTGCCACCCACAGGGGAAACTCATAGGCCGCGATATTGGTCTTGCCGTCGACAGGGTCCTCGGCATACTCGGCATAACCCGGGAAATTGAGACCCGCCACGGCGAGGCCCGCATCGTTGCCGCAGTCGAAGAACATAGGGTAATTCTTGTAATCGATGCACATACCGATCACCGCGTGTGCCGCTGTCGCGTCGTCGATAAACGAATACGGAATGTGAAACCCGCGCGGCATCACGCGAACCTGTTGGCCGTAGTCAAAGCTCCAGTCGAGGTTGCGGCCCAGATACATGTGGCCAGAATTATCGGTAAATCGAATGCTCGTACACATAGCGCCTCCTAGCTTTACGTTCTTGCTAAGGTTATTGTCACCAAACAAAAAGGCGCTAAACACAAAAGCCCGGACATGACAACAATGTCACGCCCGGGACAAAAACGACGAAGTGCGGTGCCGTAGTCACCCTAGACAAGTTTACCTTGGCAGTGATCGATCATATGCTGGATCATCTGTGCCTCAAAGCCCGCGTAGTCGCGGCGGCACTCCTTCATCTTGCCGTCGACGATCTGGTCAAAGGCAACCTTGCACTTGATGTAGCGCGTGGACTTGGTGACCTCCTCGTGCGTCAGGCAGCTCTCCTCCATCTTGCTGGCGCCCAGGCCAAACACCAGACGGGGGTTGTAAAGCACGTGGGGCTCGCCGGCGTCGTCCAGGTAGACGCAGACCTTCTTGGTAACGCCGATCTGGTTGGCGGCAAGGCAGCCGGCATCGTCGAGCGACTTGATGGTATCGATCAGGTCCTGTGCCACCGACTCGTCCTCGACGGTCGCGACCTCGCAACGCTGGGACAGAATAGCCTCGTCGTGGCAGAGCTCTTTAATCATACGTTCCTCCATAGGGGTCGTTGTAACTGCTTAAGTATACGGTACCCACACATTTTCATGCGAAAAATACCGTCCGTCTGCTACAAAGCGCCGAACATCAACATGCGAGGAACATCAACCTTTCAAAGGCGATATAGTAGTTGAGTTCGTGTCAATCGGCCTAAACTCGGGGCCGAACAAGGAAAGGGTATGCATGGACGAACTTTTTCACGTCAGTGAGCGCAAGTCCACAATCGGGACCGAATTTCGCGCTGGACTGACAACATTCCTGGCGATGGCCTACATCATCGCCGTCAACCCTGCGGTGCTCTCGGGCGCCGGCATCGATGCGGGAGCGCTCGCCTGCGCCACCTGCCTGGGCGCCGGCATCATGACCATCTGCATGGGCATCTTCGCCAACCGCCCGCTCGCCTGCGCGTCGGGCTTAGGCGTCAACGCGATGATCGCTGGAATCACCACCACCGTCTGCGGCGGTGACTGGCACGTGGCCATGAGCGTCATCTTCCTTGAGGGCGTCGTCATCTTGCTGCTCGTGCTTTGTGGCCTGCGCGAGGCCATCATGGACGCCATCCCGGTTGTCCTGCGTCACGCCATCTCGGTGGGTCTGGGCCTGTTCATCGCCATGATTGGCCTGTGCGATGCCGGCATTATCACCGCTGGCGCCGGTACACTCGTCGGTCTGGGCGACATCACCTCCCCCACCTTCATCGTCGGCATCATCTCCATCCTGGTGACAGTCGCCCTCGCCTGCCGCAACGTCCCCGGCTCGCTGCTCATCGGCATCGTCGTCGCCGTCATCGCCGGTATCCCCCTAGGTGTGACCCAGGCTCCGACCGGTATCATCGCCCCGCTCGACTTCTCGAGCATCGGTGGCCCCATCGCCGACGCCGGCGGCGTGCCTGCCATCGTCAAGGTCCTTACCGACCCCGCGCTCCTCGTCATCTCGTTCTCGCTGCTCATGAGTGACTTCTTCGACACCATGGGCACCGCGATGGCCGTGGCCAAGCAGGGCGAGTTCCTCACCGACGACGGCAACGTCGAGAATATCAAGGAGATTCTGATCGTCGACTCCGCCGCCGCTGCTGTGGGCGGTTTCATGGGCGTCTCCTCCATCACCACCTTCGTCGAGTCCACCTCTGGTGCTGCCGACGGTGGCCGCACGGGCCTCACCTCCGTCACCACCGGCGTGCTGTTCATTCTCGCCGCGTTCTTCTCCCCCATCGTCACCATCGTTTCCAGCGCCGCCACCTGCGGTGCTCTGGTCTACGTCGGCTACCTCATGATGAGCGAGGCCTCCGAGATCGACTGGTCCGACGTGTCGCAGGGTTTCCCGGCGTTCATGATTGTCGCCGGCGTGCCCTTCACCTACTCCATCTCTGCCGGCATCGGCCTGGGCTTTATCGCCTACGTGATCGTCGCGCTCTTTAAGGGCGAGGCCTCCAAGATCAAGCCGCTCATGTGGATCGCAGCTCTCGCCTTCCTCGTCTACTTCTTCGTAGCGTAACGGCATAGTCTGCTAAAACAGAACACCAAAGCGCGGAGTCGCATCGAGCGGCTCCGCGCTTTTCTTTTAAAGCCAGGCAACGCACAGACGCGCGATGTTTTGCTTCCCAAGTTTTGGACATTTTGCCCTCCAAACGGCACTACCGCCGGCTACATCCTGCAGATATGCTGGGCTTAATCGCATAGGCCCTATGAGGATGGGAGTAACCATGGCCGCCTTGTTCACGACCCCCAAGCGCAATGACAAAACCTCTGGAGCCCATTTTGTCGAGCCCGACGTGTGCCGTCGCACGCTGCTCGCACACGGCAGCTGGCGCCGCGTGACGCGCCGCATCGTCTGCGGCCTGGCCTGCGCGCTCACGGTGAGCTCGCTGCTCATGCCGAGCGTCTCGCTCGCGGCCGAGTGGGTGGACGTCGGCGGCGTCCGCCACGAAGCGGCCGCGGGGCCCGCGGGAGACGCCGCCGGCACCTGGAGCTGGGACGGCGCCGATGACATGAAGCTCAACGGCTATAACGGCGGCGCGATCGAGGCAGCGGGCAAGCTCAACGTGAGCTACGAGGGCGACAACATCGTCACTAACGGCGACGGCCGCGGCATCAAGGTTAAGGATGGCGCGAACGAGAACGCCGAGCTTAATATTCAGGGCGACGCGTCCAGCACGCTCAACGTGACATCTTCTCGTGACGCCATCACTTCCGTCGGCAGCATCAACATCGACGGCGCTGGCACTGTCAACGCCACGAGCACCGAGCACGATGCCATCGATGCCGGGGGCGATGTCACCATCAAGGGCTCGGGAAACGTTAACGCCACGGGCGATTCGGATGGCATCAGGGCCGACGGCAACATCACGATCGACAACAGCGGAACCGTCACCGCCAAGGCCACCGAGGATCAGGGTATCGATGCTAACGAGAACCTCATCATAAAGGGCGGCGGCAAGGTAGAGGCAAGCTCTATCAAAGACAATGCGATTTGGGCCGACGGCAACATCGAGATCTCGGGTGGCAGCCAGGTCAAGGCAAGCTCCGAGGAAGACGCCACCATCGACGGTAAAAACAGCCTCACGGTCACGAACGCTTCCCTCAACGCAAGTGGCGTTGGGTATGGCATCTATGTCTACAAGGGCATCACGTTCGATGGCGCAACCGTAACGGTCCGTGCAAGTGCAGGGAACGATGAAGCCAGCGCCCTCTTCACCGACGAGGACGACATCGTCATCAAGAACGGCTCGATCGTGGACGCGTTCGCAGAAGGCCAGTTCTCGACCGCAATCTTCACCAGAAACTACTACCCCAACGAAGCGGGTGGTCACATCTACATTAGTGACTCCGTTGTCAAGGCTATAGCCCGCTATGTCGAGTCCGGTAGCGACGGCCCCGATCACTACAGCAACGACCAAAGTGGCGCGGTCATTCCCGAGCATAGGGGCATGAACATCGGCATCTTTGCCCGGACCAAGGAGGGCATCACGCCCGCGACCATCTCGATTGTCCGCAGTAAGGTCACAGCTGAGGGAGACACGGCGGCAATCTTCGCCCTTGCCGTGAGCGCGGACGGCGAGACAATCGGCACCATCGAGATCGAAGGCGCTCCCATACAGACGCCCACAGGCGGCAAGATCATTGGCTATCGCAACAAGGAAGAACTCGATGACGGCATCTTCTACGTGGTGGGTCAAACCATCGGCACGGGCGACGCTGTGATCGACTCCCCCTATAACGAAGCTGTCGCCAAGAGCACGGTCATCGCGCCTCCCGAGGAGATCAAACCCGAGGAGAAGCCAGGCGAGACCAAGCCCGAGGGTTCCAAGTCCGAGGGCACGAAGACGACCAAGACCGTTGCAGTTGCAGCCACGGGAGCCAAGATCGCCGGCAAACTCGCAGCAACCGGCGACGCCTCGAGCGCAGCCATCGTGGCAGCCGCCCTTGCGGGAACAGCCGCCATCGCCGCGGGCGCCGTGGTGAGCCGCAAGCGCTCGTAAACACTTTTTCGCACGGGACGGGTGGATCGCGGCCCTTGCCTTCCTCGTCTACTTCTTCGTAGCGTAAGGGCAAGGCTGCAAAAGCTGAACAATAAAGCGCGGAGTCGCCATGCGGCCCCGCGCTTTTCTTTTAGCGCCGGTCCCTGCGCCGGCGTGCGGCCTATTTCTCCCCCATTTTGGCCATTTTGCCCTCCAAACGGCACTACCGCCGGCAACATCCAGCAGATACGCTGAATCTAGTCGTATAGGCCCTATGAGAACGGGAGCAACCATGGCAGCCTTGTTCACGACCCCCAAACGCAATGACACTACCGCCGGAACCCATGTTGCCGAACCCGACGTTCGCCGTCGCATAGGACTCGCGCACGGCAGCTGGCGCCGCGTGACGCGCCGCATCGTCTGCGGCCTGGCCTGCGCGC
>CABUBZ010000052.1 GCA_902489945.1 uncultured Collinsella sp. | reverse complement strand
ATAGCGGGTGGGTTGAAGCTGGCCGCTGCGCGCCCAGCAGACTAAAGTCTTGAACCAAAAACGGCGCCGCTCACGCGACGCCGTCATATTCCCTGGTGCCCCCGGGCGGATTCGAAAACTCCCCCCCGCGGGGAAATTGGTGACGCGGGTGTCGACGGCGCTGAGCGCTCCGTGTTTTGGTATGTGGATATGGCAGCCATCAACCTTTCTCGGCATGTGAAACTCTAGGCACATATGAGCATACCTGAGCGACGCAACACATGCGCTCCATCTATCCCAACAAGCTCCAGCGGTACCCGCACTTCCCATTTCGTGTAGAAAAGGGCCTGTATATACTTCCCATTTCGTGTATTGAATCAGGTAACCACACTTCCCATTTCGTGTATACAGCAGCTAGATTGGGCAATCATGTCAGTATTCAGACGTACGGCCTACAATAAACTCCTCGATTGGAAAGCGAGCAATGGATCCCGAGCCATCATGCTCGAGGGGGCCCGCCGCGTTGGAAAAAGCACCCTTGCCCAAGAGTTTGCGCAGTCCAAATACAAATCCCACCTCGTGATCGACGAATCTGTTGCGAGTGAAAAAAGAAGACCGGAGACTCAACTGGTCTCCGGCCTCATTTCTAAAAAACGTCTCGTGGTTCTACTCGTGCTGTCGGGCTTCTACCAGCCTGCAGAAGTCGTTGACGCTCATGAGCCATTCCCTTTGCGCGGGCGTGTAGGTTTCGAACAGCGATGAGGGCACAACGAGGCTGAGCCTGTCCTTAGCCATAGCTCGTGTGTAATCCTCACTTACGGCGGGCTCAAGTGTTACAAGATGCTTGTCCTCGATTCTGTCAGCCTCATCAAGCACCTGACGCCAACGCTCCTTGATGGTTGTCTTGGCACCGAGCATCGTCAGTCGAGCGACAGGGAACTTGGGGTCGTGGTAATCGTCAATAGAGGGAAAGATGAAATCCGGCTTTGATTTGCCCTCGGTGTATTTCTGCGCCGAGTAGCGTATGCCCCTAGCATCGAATAGCATCGAGAGTTGATTCTCGAACGCCGTCCCCGCACGGGACTTGCGGCGCTGGAAGGCCGACATAGTGGTGCGCAGCACGCCATCAACATCAAGCGCCGAGCCAAGGTATGGCGCGAGGTCGCGCTCCAAGAGATGCCGCTCGAAGACGCGGAACAGCATCTCTTCGCGTTCGTAACAAGCGACCAAGCAGCCATCCGGGTCGCCCGTCCAATCGAGCTTTCCAAGGGTGGAAGCTGAGTAGGCTGAGAAGTCTGCCCCTTTGGGGAAGGACTCGCCGAATTTCTCGATCATACCGTCGAGGAAGTTCTCCGCTGCGATCGGCATGCTAACTTCGATGCCGATGGACTCCAAAATCCTTGCGGCGATCGACGTGATGCGCGTATCCTCCCGAGCAGAGGGCGTAAAACCCTTCTCGCCAACCCCGTCGAGCGCGAAGAGCCAGCGAACTTGAGATTCCGCCGTACTCCCCGCTCGGGCAAATAGGATTACGACCTCCTTGGCTTCGTGTAGGGCCAAAACCATGAGGTCGCCCGGACGGGCCATGCCCATGGCAGCATTATCGTTGTAGTAGAGCCTATACTCAGTTCTAGTTGGATGCTTCCTGCGGGCGTCGTACCAAGTGGTATAACCATGGTCGAATATAGGGTCTGCACCATCATCGAGATATGCGAAGGTAGTTCGCATCCCCTTTATGTCATCGTCTCCGAAAAGCGCGCGCAAAGGCCCCACGCCGTTGAATTCGTGCTGGTGGCTTTTATTGGCCCCCATGATGTCAACGCCCGCGAGGGTTTTCGCGACAGCACCGTCAAAATACGCGCCAAGTACTCCATAGTCCATCCTAGAACACCTCCATCATCAACTTCGCGACCGAGCGCACGACCGGCACGGTCACGGAGTTGCCGAACTGCCTGTATGCCTGAGTATCCGACACCGGGATGATGAACTCATCGGGAAATCCTTGCAGGCGCGCGCATTCGCGGGGAGTGAGTTTACGAGGGTTTTTTCCTTCCTGCCCGACCAGAATCTCGCTGCCATCCTTGTGGTACCGGGCGGAAAGCGTCCTTGTCGTGTCCTCTGGGCCGACCATCGAGTATCCAAAGCCGTGGCCCGCCGCCTCATGCTTTTCGCGATAGGCGCGCAGATAGGCCCATAGCTTATCCGAAATGGTGTAGCGTTCGTTTGGTTGCTCTTCGAGGATTTCCCCTAGCGTATGTCCCGGTCCCGGCACCTCAAGGTCATCCCACGAGAAGGGAACTTCCTCCCTGAACCCCACGATGTAGATGCGCTCCCTGTGCTGGCACGTCCAGTTTTTTGAATCAAGCACTTTCCAGAAAATATGGTATCCAAGGTCCTCCTCAAGCGTCTGTCGTATGACCTTGAAGGTCTTCCCGCCGTCGTGACTCGTAAGGTTCTTAACGTTCTCAAGCAAGAAGGCCTTCGGGCGCTTGTCGCGTATGATGCGAGCGACCTCGAAAAAGAGGGTTCCCTGCGTTTTATCCTCAAAGCCGGTGGGTCTCCCCAAAGATTGCTTCTTCGAAACGCCTGCAAGGGAGAATGGCTGACAAGGAAAGCCTGCGAGCAGGACATCGAAGTCCGGTATATCGTTTGATGCGACCTGACGGATGTCGCCCGCCGGGGTCTCTCCATAGTTCATCCGGTAGGTTTTCTGGGCGAACTTATCCCACTCGCAAGAGAAGACGCACCTACCGCCAAGCTCCTGGAACGGCATTCGTATACCGCCGATGCCCGCGAAGAGATCGCAGAAGGTAAAAGGCGCGTCGCTGCGCTCCCCTTGGTCAAATGGAGCCCCCGCATCGAGCGATGCGATAAAGGCGCATTCAGCCGCCGTTGGACTAGTATCCCCAGACTCCCAGCGCCGAACGGTGCGTTCGCCAGACGAGCCCATACCAAGGGCGGCGGCGAACTCCTTTTGGGTGAGGCCGAGGTCAATTCTCTTTTGCGCTATATCAGCTGCATTTAGTTGCATGGGACGCCTATCTTGGTTGAAAAACGGTCAAACTGTCCTGTATTTACCACAGCGTTAGTCTATCACCCCGAGCGGACATGTCTTCCCCTTGCTTCAGTCCGCCTCTAAACCCCGTAGCATCAACTGGGCTTTAGGGCTTGGACACTCTACCGGAGGGCTCTAGACGCAATTGGTGACGCGGGTGTCGACGGCCCGAATCCGCCGGCGGCCCCCGCAAACCAGAAACGGCGCCGCTCCCGCGACGCCGTCATATTCCCTGGTGCCCCCGGGCGGATTCGAACCGTCGACACCCGCTTTAGGAGAGCGGTGCTCTATCCCCTGAGCTACGGAGGCATGTTGTACTAGTGTAGCAGATTTGCCCCTTGGCCATGTAGCGCATGGCCACTCATCAAGAAGGCTCTGCAGCGAATTATCGCCGTAGAGCCTTCTCAATAACGGAAAATTATAACCCAGAATAACGCAAAATAATGGGATGGGGTTTCCTCTAACCACATGTAAGGGAAATTCCATCCCGGTATTCGGCTAAAAAATGGGACAAGCTTTCCCAACTGGCGCTCAAAAGGAAAATGCATCCCGGAATGAGAACGAATTCCGGGATGCATTTTCCGCCATCTATCGCAGACGACTAGTCGCCTTTGTGAAAGAGGCTTTTGATGGCAGCAGGGATGCTCTTGGCGCCCTTGGTCGTTACGTCGATAAAGTCGGGCGAACGCACAAGCTTATCCTCGTCAACGTACTTGCGGACCGCACGAAGCGTCTCTTTGTCGTCGCGCGTCGAAAACGTAAAGTGACCGTTGTCCTTGGTGAAGATGGCAAAACGCGTGATCTTCTTGGTGCCGCGCAAAACCTCGGCGGCAATATAGTCGACCTCATCCCACGGGATTTGAATATAATCCTCGGGATTGCGCTCGTTATAGTACTCAAACGCCTTATTGCCCACCATCACGTTACCGTGGCTGGTAAGCCCCATCAGGCAGGTTGCCGGCGTTGCCAAATCGACCGTGCTGTTCTGAGATTGCGCCATGCGCGCCTCGCCCTCCAAATAAAACAATCGGACCGCATCCAGTGTACCCACCGGGTGCGGTCCGTTTCAATGGCTCAAAAGCCCTTGCCTAGCAATTCTCGGTCTTAAGCCGAAGCGTGCTTACATGAAGCCGCAGAAGCGACCGATGATGCCGACGGCGAAGAGAGCCAGGATGATGACGATCGGGCTGACCTTCTTCTTGAGGAGCTTGCAGACCAGCAGGGTCAGGCACACGGCGGCAAGGCCGGGGATGAGCTGATCGAGGTTGGCCTGAAGCGTGGTGACCTTCATCTGATCAAGGGCGGTAGCACCGACGGAGTTGTACATCGTCAGCGCTTCCTTGATACCCTCGGAACCGGAGGGCAGGCTAGCCCAGTCGATAAAGGCGCCAGCAGACTGCTTGACCGTGGAGACGATCGGGGTGAAGGAAATGGACACCCAGCGCTCGACCAGGGCGCCGATGATGAACATACCCAGGATGGAAGCGCCCTCGGTGACCTTGCCCATCAGACCACCGGAGAGGTCCTTGGCGATGGAGGAGCCGACCTTGTAGCCAAACTCCTGCGTGTACCACAGGAAAGCGTAACGGATGATGTTCCACGCGAAGAAGAACAGCAGCGGACCGACGATGCTGCCGGACATGGCCAGGGAAGCGCCCAGAGCGCCCAGAATCGGGCGAAGGGTGAACCAGAAGACGGGGTCGCCGACGCCGGCGAGCGGGCCCATCATACCGACCTTGACGCCCTGAATGGCGACGTCGTCAATCGGGGCACCGTTGGCGCGCTCCTCCTCGAGAGCGAGGGTAACGCCAATGACGGGGGCGGAAACATAGGGGTGGGTGTTATAGAACTCCAGGTGGCGCTTAAGAGCGGCAATCTGGTCATCCTTGCTGGTGTAGAGCTTCTTGATCGCAGGGATCATTGCGAAGCACCAGCCGCCGTTCTGCATACGCTCGTAGTTCCACGAGCCCTGAAGGAACTGATGACGGAAGCAAACCTTCTTGCGGTCAGCCTTGGTGAGCTGAATCTTGTTCTCTGCCATATGTATCACTCCCCTCCTACTCGTAATCGTTCAGAATGTCGCCGAGCGGGTCGCCGGAGCCACCGCCCATGCCGCCACCCTGCTTGGCCAGATCCTTAAGGCCAAGGTAGATGAGGGCAAGGGAGATGCCGATGAGGCCAAGGGCGATCAGCGTGAGCTGAGGGATGGCAGCAAGGACAAAGCCGAGGATGAAGAACGGCCAGGTCTCCTTGGTGGCCATCATGTTGATGACCATGGCGTAACCGACGGAAGCGACCATGCCGCCGCCGACAGCCATGCCGCCGGACAGCCAGTCGGGCATAGCGTTAAGCGCGTTGGTAACAGCCTCGGCCGGGATGATGCACAGAAGCACTGCCGGGATGGCGATACGAAGGCCCTGCATGAGGATGGCAGCATACTGCCAGCGCTCGATGCCGGAGAAGTCGCCCTTCTCGGCGCAACCGTCCATGGCGTGAGCGATAGCGGTAGCAATGGTACGGCAGATCATGGTCAGGAACAGACCAGCGACCGACAGCGGGACGGCGACGGCGATAGCGGTGGTAACGGCCTTGGACGAATCGGTGGCGCCACCGTTGAGGGCGAGCACCATGATGATCGAAGAAGCGACCGAGGCCAGAGCGGCGTCAGGCGCGACAGCGGCGCCGACGTTAGCCCAGCCAAGGGCCATCATCTGGAGCGAACCGCCCAGGAGGATGCCCTCCTGAAGGTGACCGGTTACGAGACCGATAAGCGTGCATGCCACGAGCGGCTGATGGAACTGGAACTCATCCAGAATGCCTTCCATACCGGCAAGCAACGCGACAATCGCAACAAGCAGAATAGTGATTGCAGACATGTATCGGACCCTCCTTTACTATGCTTGAGCGGCCAGTTCGGCCTTAGCTTTCTTCAACATGGCGTCGAGATCCTCGGAGGAATCCGAAGGAACCTTGCGGACCTCGAACTTGACGCCCTTGGCCTTGAGGGCCTCGAGAGTCTTAACGTCATCATCGCCCATAGCGACGGCGTTGGTGACGACGACCTTGCCCTTGGAGTGAGCCATGGAACCGATGTTGACTTCCTTGATGTCGACACCGGCCTCGATGGCCTTGAGCAGATCCTGCGGGTTCTCAAAGAGCAGCATGGCCTTGGTGTCACCAAAGCGCGTGTCCTTGACGACCTCGGCCATCTTCTTGATGGGCACGACGTTGGCATGGACTCCCGGAGGGGCAGCCTGCTCGATCATGGTCTTGCGGAGCTCGTCGTGAGCAACGCCGTCGGAAACCACGATGATGCGGTTGGGGTTGATCTGCTTGGTCCACGTGGTGGCCACCTGACCATGAAGCAGACGGGTGTCGATACGGACGTGGGCAATCTTGATGTGCCCGTCGCCGATGACCGTTCCCGGAGGGATGGCGCCTGCAGGAGCAGCGGCGGCCGCAGCCGGCTTCTTCTCCTCGGGCTCCAGAGACTCGGGCTTGACGCGCACGCCAGCCTTAGCCTCAGTCACGAGATGTTTTGCGATCGCATGTGCAGTGTTCTTTGCGTCAAAGCGCTGCGAATATGCCTCGATGAGCATAGGCAGGTTGACACCGGTGACGATAGCCCAGGAATCGTGGCCCTCGATGAGCCCGCTGATCTGGTTGAACGGCGTGCCGCCCCACAGATCAACGAGGAAGAGCACCTGCTCCTGGTCTTCGAAGGAAGCGATTGCTTCCTCGACCTTGGCACGGAAGTCGTCGGGGCCCATGCTCGGCTCGAGCGAGACCACGGCAACAGACGGCTGATCGCCAAAGACCATCGAGCCCGTCTGCTTGATTCCAGCTGCCAAGTCCCCGTGGCTAGCAAGAACAATACTTACCATCACATAACCTCCTTTTTGTCTACGTATTTCCTACACGACATGAAAGGAGTATACCTGTTTGGATTGTGGAATTATAGCTGAATCCGCAAAAGGTTGGATTATTTGTTTAAACGTCTAAGTTTGTTACAAGTTGATTACGTTACTGCTTTTTGACTCATTACACGACAAGGCGTCGCTCATCAAGCCATGCCTTTTACAGATACAAGCAGGCTGTTCATTAATATCGATTTTAGGCAAGCGCGAATGCGCTTGTACTGCCGCCATTTTGTTTAAACAGACATGGCTTGACTTTTTTCGTGACTTATGGTCTACGAAACCACTCAAAATAGTTGCGGTGGAATAGTTCTTGTTTAAGAGCCAGAAGGCTGGATTTAGGAACTATTTCACCGCAACTTATAGGGGATCCTAGACGATGCGGAGGGGGTTGGCGGCGTCGACGGCGTCGGGAGCGTCGGAAGGGCCATCGGGGGCAGCGCCTGCCGGGTCCTCGTCGGGGGTCTCGATCTGCTTGATCATGACCTCCTGGCCCTGCAGCAGGTATGTTTCGCCGCTGCCGCAATGAGGGCAGGTCTTGCCGTGCTCGACGGTCGCATAGTCGCGGCCGCACGCCTCGCAATGCGTCACGGCCTCGACAGGCTCCACAAGAAGCTCCGCACCCTCGGTAATGGACTTTTTATCTGCCGCCCAGCGCCAGGCGTCGAGCAGCAAGTCGGGAACGACGCCCGAGACCTCGCCCAGCAGCAGCGTGACGCTCGAAACGCGACTCACGCCATTGGCGCGCGCCACGTTCTCGACATCGCGAATGATGTGATAGACGATTCCCAATTCATGCAAGGCGAAACCCTTTCTGCAGAGGTTGATTCGATGCAAACTCAAAGCAAGGGGACGACGAGATCTAGTCTGCGCCGTCCCCTTACCCGCCATGGCTACCTATTTACGACCAAATTTAATCTTGATGGCGCGCTTGAGCGCGTACTTGCCGAGGCTTGGAAGCTTTTGCTCGTATTTGACCATCGTGGAGCACTCGGGGCGGTCGCGATCCAGATGGATGGCGTCGAACGCGCACTTGGTGGTGCACAGGCCGCAGCCGATGCACTTGTTGGGGTCGACGATCGAGGCGCCGCAGCCCAGGCAGCGGGCGGTCTCGGCGCGCACCTGTTCCTCGGTAAAGGTCTCGACGTACTCGCTAAACGGCGCGGCCTTCTCGCGCTCGCGGTCCACATGCGCAACCTCGCGGCTCGCGTTGTCGTAACTCTCGAGCACAACGTCGTCGCGGTCGAGCGCGGTGTAGCGGCGCTGATTGCGGCCGATGGTGAGCGTAGAGCCCGGCTGCACAAAGCGATGGATGGACACGGCGGCCTCGTGACCGGCGGCGATGGCATCGATGGCAAAGCTCGGACCGGTATAAACGTCGCCGCCCACAAAGATGTCGGGCTCGGCGGTCTGATAGGTCTGGGGATCGGCAAGGGCGCCATGGCCGCGGCCGAGCTCCACCTTGGAGCCAGCCAGCAGGTCGCCCCACACAATGGACTGGCCAATCGACATGACGACACGGTCGGCATCGACACGGCGCAGATCGTTCTCGTCGTACTCGGGCGCAAAACGGCCCTCGTCGTCAAAGACACGCGTGCAGCGCTTGAAGGTGATACCGCACACACGACCGGCCTCGTCCAGGTGAATCTCCTTGGGGCCCCAGCCGCAGCTGATGTGAGCGCCGTCCTCAACGGCCTCGCGACGCTCCTCCTCGCTGGCGGGCATCTGCGCCTCGCTCTCCAGGCAGAACATCTCAACGTGCTCGGAACCCAGACGGCAGGCGTTGCGGGCAACGTCGATGGCCACGTTGCCGCCGCCCACCACAATGGTGCGGCCGGACAGGGAATCGATCTTGCCGCTGTTAACCTCGCGAAGGAAGTCGACGGCCACGGTCACGTCCTCGGCATCCTCACCCGGAATGCCGGCAAGGCGGCCGCCCTGGCAGCCGATGGCAACGTAGAAGGCCTTAAAGCCCTGCTCGCGCAGCTCATCGAGCGTCACATCGCGACCGACCTCAACGCCATAGCGGAACTCGGCGCCCATCAGGCGAATGATCTCGACCTCAGCCTCGATAACGTCCTTTTCCAGCTTAAAGCTGGGAATGCCATAGGTGAGCATGCCGCCCGGGCGCTCGTTCTTCTCGAATACGACGGGCTTGTAGCCCTTCTCGGCCAGATAGAAGGCACAGGACAGGCCGGCCGGACCGGCACCGATAATGGCAATCTTCTGATCGAAGCCGCCAGCGCGCGTCGGCGTCACCACAGGTGGGACATAGCGGGTCGCGGCATCCAGATCGCGCTGAGCGATAAACTTCTTGACCTCGTCGATAGCCACGGCGGCGTCCACACGGCCGCGAGTGCAGGCATCCTCGCAGCGGCGGTTACACACGCGGCCGCAGATGGCGGGCAGCGGGTTCTCACGCTTGATGAGCGCCAGTGCCTCGTCATAGCGACCCTGAGCCGCGAGCTTCAAATAGCCCTGAACGGCAACGTGCGCGGGGCAGGCCGTCTTGCAGGGAGCGGTGCCGGACTCATGCGTCTCGATGCGGTTGTCGTTGCGGTAGTTGGGCGACCACTTGGTGTGGTCCCACTTGGTGGCATCGGGCAGCTCCTGGCGCGGATACTCGGGCACCTGTCCGCCGGCCTTTTTGCTGCAGAGCTTCTGGCCCAGCTTGGCGGCGCCGGCCGGACACACCTCGACGCAGCGACCGCAGGCCACGCACTTGTCCTTCTCGACCTTAGCGACATAGGCCGAGCGCGACAGGTTGGTCGTGTTGAACAGCTGCGAGGTGCGCAGGGCGTAGCACACGTTGACGTTGCAGTTGCAGATGGCGAAGATCTTGTTCTCGCCGTCGATATTAGTGATCTGGTGCACAAAGCCGTTGTCCTCGGCCTGGCGCAAGATGTCGTAAACCTCGTCGCGGGCCACGTAATGGCCACGATCGGTCTCAACCACGTAGTCGGCCATATCGCCCACGGCGATGCACCAATCGGCCGGGTCGTCGGCGCAGCCCTCACCCATCACGCGACGGCTCGCGCGGCAGCTGCAGGTGCTGGCGGCATATTTGCCATCGTATTTGTCGAGCCAATGCTCAATATGCTCGATCGGCACCGACGTGCTCGCGGCATCGATAGCCTTCTCGACCGGAATGACATGCATGCCGATGCCGGCACCACCGGGCGGCACCATCGGCGTGGCCTTGGACAGCGGTCCCTTAGACGCCTGCTCAAAGAACTTAGCATAGACCGGATGCTCCTCGAGCTGGCTCACGCGCATGTTGAGGAACTCGGCGGAACCCGGCACCAGCATGGGCAGCACCCACTGCTTGGCGCGCTCGGGGTTTTCCCAGTTGTACTCGAGCAGACCCGTGTAGCTCATGTCGTCGAGCATCTTCTCGATATCGGCTTCGGGCATGCCGGTGAGCTTGACCATCTCGGGCAGCGTATAGGGACGGCGCATCTTCATCTTGCAGAGCACTTCGGCCTGCTCGTCGGTTGCGGCCTCGGCAAACGACCAGTACTCGTAGCCCAGCAGCTCATCGCGATGCAGCAGACGGTTGGTGCAGTGCTCGCACAGCTTGACGATGGCCTCGCGCGGATGATCCGGCAGCGGCGGCACGAACTCCGAACCGATGTCGGGCTCGGTGTAGCTAATCCCCGGTCCGTTGAGAATCATGGTTGTCCCTTCTCTTGCCACAGCCCGGCGGGACCGCGGCGCCCCTCTTTTTTTGCAGGCCGGGCATGCCCCCATGCCGTTCACCCGCCATTGTTGACATTGTGTCAAAAATAGTATTGACGAACCGTCAACAATATTCAAGACTGTTAGGCGAACGGTCAGGCAAAAGAGGATGAAAGGCGGCAAAACATGGGCAACAACACAGCAGATACCTCTGTGGTCGATGCCGTCCCCGCATCCGATAGCGCGGCAAAGCGCCTGACGGGCGACGAACGCCGTCGCGAGATCCTCGATGCCGTGCGTACCGTAAGCTCCGAGCTGGGCGTGTCCCACCTATCGGTATCGGCCGTGACCAAGCGAGCCGGCTGCACGCGCTCGCTGTTTTACCACTACTTCGCCGACATGGACGCCGCCGTCACCGCCGTCATGGACGAGGCGATCGACGGCTTTATCTCCGAACTCGAGCAGTGGAACGCCGGCCGCACCGTCGGCGATATCGAGGGCGCGCTCGACACCGTCGCCCCGCTCTTTAAGCGCCTGGTCGCCAGCGGCCGCGAACTGCCGAGTACGCTCACCTCAAGCAGCGGCGCGCTCTACGGCGGCTTTTTGCACAACGTGGTTCAGCGCGTGGCGCAGTATATCTGCGACACCACCGTGGTGGACTTTGTCGCCCATCATGAGCTACGCATCGACCATGTCTACGAGACGTTCTACACCCTCATCATGGGGTTGTTGATGTATATCCGCACGCACCCCGATGTGCCCGACGAGACGGTCAAGGAAATCATCGCCTCGACACTCCACATCGAGGGCTATACCGCCAAGTATCCGGAGCGCAAGCCCCAGAACTGACGACATTTGGCCAAACTGCCCGCGATCAGAAGAGGGGCCGCGGGCGTGTGAAAGGAGAGCAGCATGCTGTTCGATGTTTGGGGTAGCGATACCCTTATCCACTGGGCCGGCTGGGCCATGGTCTTTATCGGCTTGATCGTGCTCAACGAGGTCGGCCGCCGCACCAAGCTGGGCGCGGCCATCATCTTTGGCGTGGCTCCGCTGGCCATGACCATCTATTGCGTCGCCATCGCCATCGGCGTCTCGCAGGGTGCCGAGTGGGCGCTCACCAACCCCACCCATGTGTACCAGAACAGCTGGTTCCACTACGCTAAGGTATACGCGGCGCTCGCCGGCTGCTGGGGCTTTATTGCCATTAAGTACCAGTGGGGAAAGATCGGCAAGGCGCGTTGGTTCCGCGCATGGCCGTTTGTGATCGTCGCCATCAACATCATGATCGCCGTCGTGTCCGACTTTGAGAGCGCCTATCACTTCTTTGTCCTGGGCGAGTCCACCTGGGTCACCTCCGAAGGTGCTACGCAGCTAGCCGGCTGGAACAACGTGTTCAACGGCATCGCCGGTATCATCAACATCTTCTGCATGACCGGTTGGTGGAGTGTCTACGCCTCCGAGGATCAGACCGACATGCTGTGGCCCGATATGACCTGGGTCTACATCATCGCCTACGATATCTGGAACTTCTGCTACACCTACAACTGCCTGCCCACCCACTCCTGGTTCTGCGGCTTTGCGCTGCTGCTGGCGCCCACCGTCGCCGCCTTTATCTGGAACAAGGGCGGCTGGATCCAGAACCGCGCCTTTACGCTGGCTATTTGGTGCATGTTTGCCCAGGTATTCCCCTACTTCCAGGAGGAGTCCATCTTTGTGACCCACTCCACGCTCGACCCCGGCGCCGCTACCGCGGTCTCGATCGCCGCACTGGTCGCCAACGTCGCCGCGATCATCTACATCGCCTACCGTGCCAAGAAGCTCGGCCGCAATCCCTATAAGCAGGATGTCTTTGAGGGCACCAGCGATTGGGAGAAGGCTACCGCCCGCCGCGCCAAGGTTGATTACGCGCACGCCGAGTAACATGTTTATTCCGTCCACATTTGGATGTAGGCAAACTTAGCCGATGCCGCAATCGCGCGTCATGCGCAGCCCCGGAAAGCGATTCGTCCGCTTTCCGGGGCTTTTTGTTGTTGCGCGCATTCACGCACATATGCAAAACCTCTCTCACAGATAAAATCAGATTTCCAATCGCCTGACAGCTCTATGTGACCCCAATTTTGGGTACATTGTTGTCCCGATATTGAGCTTGGGGGATGTATGAATGATGAGACGATGGGCCAAGAGGATGCGGCCCAAGATGCAGAAGCGAGTGCCGAAGCCCTGGAGAGCCTAGACCGGATTTCACTTGATGAGATTGCGTTTGACGATTCGGGCGTTGATGTGCAGGATGAGTCGGAAGCCGAGGCGCAGTCCGATGATCAGGATGCAGACGACGTTGAGCCTGCCGAAGATGAGGCAGATCACGAAGACACCGAATGCGAGGCCGACGACCAGCCCGAATCCGACACGAGCGAGGAAACCATCTTGCTCGACAGCTTGCCGGCCGAAGATTCGCTGACCCGCGAGCTTCCCGGCCTGGGCTCTGCGCCTGCCGTGGACGAGACCATCGCCATGGGCGATATCCCCCTACCGTCCGTTCCCTCGGCACGCGAGGCCGAGGTTCGCCATCGCAAGATGTCGCCCAAGCGCCGCAATCTGATGGTCGCCGGTGTCGTGGCCGTCGCGCTCGTCGCAGGCGGCGCAGGCTATGCCGCCTGGAACGGATATCAGCAAGAGCAGGCTGCCGCTGTCGCCGCCAATGCCCACACGATGATGTCAGTGCAGATTGGCGTGCATGCCGCGGGCCTCGACTGTTCCACCGGCTCCAAGATTCCCGTACAGGTGAGCGGTCAGGACGCTGATGGCTCCTCCGTGAGCGAAACACTCTATGTTGACGAGCGCGGCCGCGGCATCAAACTGCTGCCCGGCGATTACACGTTCTCCATCGCTGCCTCCCCCATCGCGGCCGACGGCACCATCTATACCGTCCCGACCACCAAGACGCAGGTCACCGTTAAGAGCGATGGACAGGATTTAAGTGCCCAGGCCGCCTTTAAGCTCAAGGTGCCTTCGGCCGACACGGTAACCGACGACCAGATCGATGCCGCCGCCAAATATGCCGAGGAGGGAGGCGCGAGCTCCGCCGCCACCGCCAAGGTGCTCCAGCAGGCGGCAACCGCGCGGCGCGACGCCGCCGTCAATGCCGTGAGCGCGCAAAAGGCACAGGCGGCCCGTGATGCC
>CABUBZ010000051.1 GCA_902489945.1 uncultured Collinsella sp. | reverse complement strand
GCGGAATCTACAAAAATCAAACGGCCGGCCCCGGGCATGGCGACGTTAACTTGCTTGCCACCTAGATAGCGTCTTGAGCGTCTAGATACTTAGCTGAATAATTATGGATGAAGGGAGTTCCTTGCTGAAAGGGACTCCCTTCTGGTCTGTTTGCTTTGGAACTGTGGGCGCTTCCCTATTTGGCGTCGGCCCAGGTTATGCCGGTGCTGGCTTCGGCGATCAACGGTACGCGGAGGTCTACTACGTGTTCCATGACGTCGCGGACCATGGTGGTTAGGCGCTCGACTTCGTCGATGGGGCACTCAAAGTCCAGTTCGTCGTGCACTTGCAGGATCATGTGGGCGGCAAAGCCTTCTTCTTCCAGGCGACGGCTTACGCGGGCCATGGCGATCTTGATGATGTCAGCGGCGGTGCCCTGCATGGGGTGGTTCATGGCCGTGCGCTCGCCAAAGCCACGGAGCTGCGGATTTTTGGCCTTGAGCTCGGGAATGTGGCGGCGACGCCCATACATGGTCTCGGCATAGCCCGTCTGCTTGGCGCGCGCCACCACGTTGTCGAGGAACGTGCGCACGCCCGGGTAGGCCTCGTAGTAGCGGTCGATCATATCGCGTGCCTCGGCCATCGAGATATGCAGCGACTGCGACAGACCGTAGGCCTGCTGACCATACACGATGCCAAAGTTCACGGCCTTGGCGCGACTGCGCAAGTCGGGCGTTACCTCGGACACTGGCACACCAAACACGCGCGCCGCCGTCTCGGCATGGAAGTCCTCGCCCTCGTTAAAGGCGCGCACCAGGTGCTCGTCACCCGAGAGATGCGCCAGTAGACGCAGCTCGATCTGCGAGTAGTCCACCGCCAAAAAGACGCTGCCCTCGCCTGCCGAAAACGCCGTCTTGACGGTACGGCCCAGCTCAGAGCGCGTCGGGATGTTCTGCAGGTTGGGGTCACTCGAAGACAGACGCCCCGTCGCGGTGATGGTCTGGTTGTACGTGGTGTGCACACGACCGTCACCACGGCGCAGCGGACCTAGCGTGTCCAGATAGGTCGACTTAATCTTGGACTTCTCACGCCAGTCCAAAATCAGGCGCACGATCTCGTGGTCGCGGGCAAGATCGCTCAACACCTTGGCGTTGGTCGAATAGTAGCCGCGCTTAGTCTTCTTGAGGCCCTTGGTCGGAAGCCCCATCACATCAAAGAGCACGTGCGACAGCTGCATGGGACTGCCAATATTAAAGGTCTCGTCACCCGCCAGGTCGCGAATGCTGCGCTCGACCTCGGCAATCTGGGTCGCCAGGCCCTCGGACAGATTGCGCAGGCGGTCGGGGTCCACGAGCATGCCCGCGCGCTCCATCTTGGCAAGTACCGGAACGAGCGGCATCTCGATGCCGTCGAACACGTTGGCGGCATTCTCACGGGCCATGCACTCGCGCAACGGCGCCACGAGCGCCAGCGTCAAGGCCGCCGTGCGAGCGGCGGGCGCAGGAGCGTCCTCGCCGGCACCCTCTGCACCGCGCGCCGCAGGCAGCGCCATCTGCAGATAGGTATCGGCCAGATATGCCTCATCGAACTCGGAGCGATCGGAATCCAGCAGGTAGGCGGCAACCACGGTATCGAAGATGCGCGTAGAATCGACTGCCAGCGGATCCATGAGCTCGGGCTCAGAAGAATCGATGGACGAAAGCTCGTGCAACAGTGCCTTCATATCCGGGCTCGCCACGCGACCCTCCATAAACAGACGCGCGAGCACGCCGGCAATCACACCGTGGGCGAAGTTGAAGCCCTCAACCTCAGCCGCCGCACCGCTGTCGCCCTCCTCGAGCGCGAACAGGCCCTTGGACGTCGCTAACCACAGCGTGCGCGTCAGTCCAAAGAGCGCGCCCTCTTCCTTGTCGTCGTCCACCACGGCGGCGACCCACTCACCGGCACCAATCGCACGGGAGACCTCAGCCGCAACGGCACCAAGCGCGTCAGCATCGCCCGCGGCCGCGCGAACCATCGTAGGCATCTCAAACACACTGGAGGCAGCAGCCCCGCCCTCGCCGCCAATCAGCGCCAAGAAACGGTTCTGCATGGCCGTAATGCCAAGCGTGCCCAGCGCCGCGGAAACCTCGTCGGAAGAAAACGCTGGGAAGGACGTTGCATCAAAATCGAGCTCAACGGGTGCATCGGTGCGAATGGTCGCCACCTTACGGCTCAGCAGCGCATCGTCAATGTGCGCGCGCAAGTTCTCGCCCATCTTGCCCTTGACCTCGTCGGCGTGTGCGATGACCTCGTCCAGGCTGCCATATTGCGCAATAAGCGCACTCGCCTTTTTGGGGCCGATACCCGGCACGCCGGGGATGTTATCGGACGTGTCGCCCTTCAGGCCATAAAAGTCGGGCACGAGTGCCGGCGTAATGCCGTGATATAGATCGTCCACGCTCTCGGGCGTCATAATCGCCACATCGGACAGGCCCTTGCGGGTCGACACCACGTTGACGTGTTCGGTCACGAGCTGATACATATCGCGATCGCCGGTCACCAGCAGCATGTCGCAGCCGGCCTCCTCGCCCAGGCGCGCCATAGTGCCCAGAATGTCGTCGCCTTCCCAACCCTCGGACTGCAGAATCGGCACGTTGAGCGCAGCGAGCAGCTCCTTAATCATGGGGAACTGCGCATGCAGGTCGGGATCCATCGGCGGGCGCTGCGCCTTGTACTGCGGCAGCATCTCCATGCGCACGCGCGGCTTGCCCTTATCAAACGCCACAACCACGCCATCGGGATCAAAGGCGTCAATCATCTTGAGGAACATATTCAGGAAGCCAAAGATCGCGTTGGTGGGACGACCGTCGGGCGCGTTCATGGTGGGAGGCACGGCGTGGAAGGCGCGGTGCATGAGCGAGTTGCCGTCGATCACGGCAAAGGTACGGCGCTTGTCAGACATATTGAATACCTCGCTTTGGGCTGGGCACGGCTTGCTCACACCAGTTTACACGCTCCCCGCCCCGCGGCCACCGCACATCAGGCTCCCCTGCCGCCGCGAGCCCGCGCGTGATACGATGGCTCACGGTACATCAACCAGCACGATCGATCCGAAAGGAGCCTGCGTTATGGAGCGTCCCTGCGCATGGAAAAAGTACACGCCACAGCAGATCGAGGAGCTCGAGGAGCTTTGCCGCGGCTATAAGCAGTTTTTGAGCGAGAACAAGACCGAGCGCCTGTGCGTCAAGGCCGGCATCAAGATGGCCGAGGAGGCGGGTTACGTCAATCTGGAAACCGTGATCGCCGAGGGCCGCGCGCTCAAGGCCGGCGATAAGGTGTACGCCGCCAACCACGGCAAGGACCTCATGCTCGTCAACCTGGGCTGCGCCCCGCTCGAGCAGGGCTTTAACATCCTGGGCGCCCACGTGGACTCGCCGCGCCTGGACCTTAAGCAGAACCCCGCCTTCGAGGCCGGCGATATGGCCTACCTCGACACGCACTACTATGGCGGCGTCAAGAGCTACCACTGGGTGGCCTCCCCGCTCGCACTCGTGGGCGTCATCTGCAAAAAGGACGGCACCACCGTCGATATCAACATCGGCGACAAGGCGGACGACCCCGTCTTTACCATCTCCGACCTGCTGATCCACCTCTCCAGCGAGCAGATGGCCAAGCCTGCCAAGGACGCCGTCGACGCCGAGATCCTCGACGTGATCGTGGGCGGCCGCCCCGTCAAGTTTGACGAGGACGACAAGGACGCCCCCAAGGAGCCCGTCAAGCAGATGTTCTTGGACATCCTCAAGGAGCAGTACGACGTCGAGGAGGAGGACTTCCTCTCCGCCGAGATCGAGGTCGTGCCCGCCGGCCCGGCCCGCGACATGGGCCTCGACCGCTCCATGATTCTGGGCTATGGTCACGACGACCGTGTCTGCGCCTATCCGTCCATGCTCGCCCAGCTCAACGTCGCCAACGTGGAGCGCACGAGTATCACGCTCATCGTCGACAAGGAGGAGATCGGCTCCGTGGGTGCCACCGGTATGACGAGCCGCTTCTTCGAGAACACCGTCGCCGAGATCATGACGCTCGCCGGTGAGGATAGCCCGCTGGCCCTGCGCCGTGCACTCGCCCACAGCCGCATGCTCTCCTCCGACGTGTCCGCCGGCTTCGACCCGGGCTATGCCGGCAAGTTCGAGACCAAAAACGCCGCCTTCATGGGTCGTGGCCTGTGCTTTAACAAGTACACGGGCAGCCGCGGCAAGGGTGGCTCCAACGACGCCGACGCCGAGTACGTAGCCCTCATCCGCGACATCATGGACGAGGCAGGCGTGGACTTCCAGACCTGCGAGCTCGGCCGCGTCAACGCGGGCGGCGGCGGCACCATTGCCTACATCATGGCCAAGTACGGCATGAACGTCATCGACTCCGGCGTTGCCGTCCTGTCCATGCACGCCCTGTGGGAGGTCGCCAACAAGGCCGACATCTACGAGGCCTACCGCGGCTACAAGGCCTTCCTCGAGCGCGCCTAACCAAACCCTTGTAACTTGCGGTGAAATACGGATTCATCAGGCCTTCCAACGGGGAAAGCGGTCTGTATTTCACCGCAACTTTTTTAGCGGGAGGAGGATTCCGTGCTACAGGTCGTCATTTCGCCCGCCAAACAGATGCGGACAGCTCAAGATGCCTTTGACGTTTTGGGCATACCGCCTTTTGCACATCAGACGGCCCGGCTCCATCAGGCACTGCTGGGCATCGAACGCGAGGATGGCGCAGCAGGTCTTCAGGCCCTTTGGAACGTGAGCGACAGGCTGCTTACAACGTGCCTGGATACGCTTCACGAATTTATGCCCGCCCTGAGCGATGCCGACCTCGCCGATCCCGATATCGCGCGCCGAATCTCCCCCGCCGTCATGTCCTACCACGGCATCCAATACCAAAGCATGGCGCCCGAGGTCATGGATGCTGCACAACTCGACTGGCTGCAAAACCATCTCTGGATCCTCTCCGGATTGTACGGATGCGTGCGGCCTTTCCATGGCGTTGAGCCCTATCGGCTCGAAATGGGAGCCAAGCTCGCCGTCGACAACGCCCGTGACCTCTATGCGTTTTGGGGCGACAAACTTGCATGCGCCATTGCGCCGACCGGCTCCAACACCACGGTCGTCAACCTTGCCAGCGTGGAGTACGCCAAGGCCGTTCTACCCCATCTCGCAGGCGACGCCACAACCATCACTTGTCTCTTTGGCGAAGGTGTCCGCAACGGCAAGCCCATCCAGCGATCGACCGCCAGCAAAAAGGCACGCGGCTCCATGGTGCGCTGGATGGCGGAAAACAAGGTCGAGGACGCCGCTGGTCTTACCGAGTTCAACCTTGGCTACCGCTATGTCCCCGAGCTCTCGTCCCCAGATAGCCTGGTCTTCATCAACGAGCAGGCATTCTAAATGCGTGTCGCCAGCGCCGAACTCCACCTCGGCATGCTTTCATGATATTCGGTGAACATCCCGCTATTCCGCCAAGCCGTCTGCCTTGGCAATCTCGCTTGTCGAGCCGTCCTGATAGGTAATCTTGACATGCTCCACATCGGACGCCTTGACGCCCGACGGGGGCTCCAGGCGCCATTCCGTCAGGGCGATATCCATGGTCGTGGGCACATCTCCTTGATCTTTGAGCTTCACCGTCAGCGTTTTGAGCGCCGCGTCAAACGTCACGCGTTCGATTTCTTCGCCTGGAATGGACCCACCACTCAGCTGCAACTGCACAAACTCATCGCGCGGGTACCAATAATCGCCCGGAATGGCGAGCGTATTGGCATTACCGCCAGTACTCCTCACCGTCATAATCGGTAGGCTATCATCGGCCTCAAACTCCCAGGCAGTGCCGCCGCGACCGCCAAACGTCCAAATACAAAAGGCAATCACCAGCACGGCAAGCACCGCAAAACCAATCGCGACAAGGCCATGGTGCGCACGGCCCTCCTCGGCCGACACGTCCCACTGCGTCTCCCGATACAGATGCTTGTCTTTCATGTTCGCCTCCCCACGGGCATGCTCATCGCGTCAATCGTACCCATTCGAGCTATACTTGAGCCCACCACATAAACGGGGAGCTTGCAGGACAAGACGGCAGGCTGAGACTGGGCGCGCCCGCCCTGACCCGCAAACCTGATATGGGTAATGCCAACGAAGGGAGCCGTGCCAATGAGCACACAAACCGAGCCCACGCTCGTCACGCAAATCGACTTCGCCCGCGCCGGGCAGATCACACCGCAGATGAAGGAGGTCGCCGAGCGCGAGCATCGCGACCCCGAGTACATCCGCGAGCGCGTGGCCGACGGCCGCATCGCCATCCCCGCCAACATCGTGCATATCAAAAAGGGCATGCGCGCCTTTGGTGTCGGTGAGGGCCTGTCCACCAAGGTCAATGTCAACCTGGGCATCTCGGGCGACAAGGCCGATGCCGCCGAGGAATGGAAGAAGGTCAAGATTGCCGAGGACTACGGCGCCGACGCCATCATGGACCTCTCCAACTCGGGCAAGACGCGCCAGTTCCGCCAGCAGCTCATCGACGAGACACCGCTCATGGTGGGCACCGTCCCCATGTACGACGCCATCGGCTACATGGAAAAGCCGCTGGTCAAGCTCACCAAGGACGACCTGTTCGAAGTCGTGCGCGCGCACGCCGAGGACGGCGTGGACTTTATGACCATCCACTGCGGCATCAACAAGTCGGTCACCAAGACCTTTAAAGAGACCGGCCGTCTCATGAACATCGTCAGCCGTGGCGGCTCGCTGCTGTTTGGCTGGATGGAGGTCACCGGCAACGAAAACCCCTTCTACGAGTACTTTGACGAGCTGCTCGAAATCTGCCACGAGTACGACGTGACGATTTCGCTCGGCGACTCCTGCCGCCCGGGCTGCCTCTACGACTCCAACGACGCCACCGAGACCGCCGAGATGATCGAGCTGGGCAAGCTGTGCAAGCGCGCTTGGGCCGCCGGCGTCCAGGTCATGGTCGAGGGTCCGGGTCACATGGCGCTCGACGAGATCGCCGCCAATATGAAACTGCAGAAGCGCCTGTGCCACAACGCCCCGTTCTATGTGCTCGGGCCGCTGGTGACCGATATCGGAGTGGGCTACGACCACATCACCGCCGCCATCGGCGGCGCCATCTCCGCCAGCTCCGGAGCCGACTTCCTGTGCTACGTGACGCCGGCCGAGCACCTGTGCCTGCCCAACGCCCAGGACGTGCTCGACGGCCTCATGGCCACCAAGATCGCCGCACACGCCGCCGACATCGCCAAAAAGGTGCCCCACGCCCGCGACATGGACGACAAGATGGGCCAGGCACGCCGCAAGCTCGACTGGGACGCCATGTGGAAGTGCGCTCTCGACCCGGTCACCGGTAAGAAGCGCTACGAGGAATCCCCCGCTGCCACCGAGGGCACCTGCACCATGTGCGGCAAGATGTGCGCCGTCCGCACCGTCAACAAGGTGTTCGAGGGTACGACGATCGATCTCGGCATGGAGGACTAGCCTTATCGCCGCGATCGCCTATGGGCTCGCCGCAGCACCTGCCAATTGTTAACCTGTGAACATTTGCTTGCATTTGCGTAAAAATTGCATCTCGCGCCCGGGTTCGGCATATCGCCGGCCTGGGCCTCTTTATAATGCGGGGTAAAAGACCCATTTGAATCCGACCAGACAAGGGAGCGAACATGGATCGCAGCAAGGTACCTGCCGTTCTATCCATCGCGGGATCCGATTCCAGCGGTGGCGCCGGCATTCAGGCCGACATCAAGACCATCACGGCGCACCGCCTGTATGCCGAGACGGCCATCACTGCCATCACAGCGCAAAACACACTGGGCGTTACCGCCGTGCAGAACATCTCTCCGGATATTGTCGCGGCGCAGATCGATGCCGTTTTTGACGATATTCGACCCAGCGCCGTCAAGATCGGCATGGTTTCCTCTGCCGAGATTATCGAGGTTATCGCCGACCGCTTGAGCGCCTGGGACGCACAAAATATCGTCGTCGACCCCGTCATGGTCGCCACCTCGGGTGCTCGCCTCATTGCCGAGGATGCCGCTGAGGCACTCACCCGCCGCCTGTTCCCGCTGGCGACCGTTATCACGCCCAACATTCCCGAGGCCATGGCGCTGCTCGATTATGAGGTCGATTCCGAGCGCACGCAGCAAAATGCCGCCATGCTTCTCACCCGTCGCTTTGGCTGCGCGTCTCTCGTTAAGGGCGGGCATTTTGTCAACGAGGCCAACGATGTGCTAGCAGAGCCCGCGCCGCTCGATGACGAGGGCAACCATCTGGGCGATCCGCTCACCACGTGGTTCCGCCACAAGCGCATCGAGACCGGCAACACGCACGGTACTGGCTGTACGCTTTCGTCCGCCATCGCCTGCGCGCTGGCCCAGGGCATGGATCTTGCCGATGCCGTCAACGCCGGCAAGGCCTACCTAACGGGCGCTCTCGCCGCCGGCTTTGACATGGGCAAAGGCTCCGGGCCCGTCAACCACATGTGGCAATATTAAGATTCGCAGCCCAAAACCACCGCAAAGGGGACAGGCACCTTTGTGGCGGTTCCCACAAACATCTCGATCTGTAACAGTTAGAGTCCATTTTTCGGCCCACCTGTTACAGATTGAGACATTCAAATTCCGCTGAGAAGAAAATCTCGATCTGTAACAGTAACTCGGCAAAATCGACCCTAGATGTTACAGATCGAGACAAACGACCGATATCGACCTAAATAATCTCAATCTGTAACATCTAGCCCGTTTTCGGCCTTACAGCTGTTACAGATCAAGACAAACCAACGAAACAAGCCACCGCAAGGGGAACTTTTGTACTGCTTTGGGTCGCGCTACGCTCCGAGCATCTCTTTGAGCTTGGCCGCCACGGCGTGGCCAAAGCTCTCATGGCTTTCGGGCATCATGTGCAGATAATCGATATCGCCCGGCTCGGCAAAATCAGCGGCATTCAAAAAGTCGCAGCCAAACTGCTTAGCAGCATACGCATAGTATTCGGCAAAATGCTCCGAGGCCTCGACGGAGCGCTCGTCAAAGTCGGTCATGTACACATCGACGATCTGCGGTTTAATCTTGATAGGCGCCATCAGCAGAATGCGCGGACAAGGCGCAGCGTCGGTCCACGGAAACGCGCGGACGGCGCGAATCAGTGCCATGGCGCCACGGGCGATATCGGAAGCTGTCACGTTAAAGACCGTCTTACAGTCGTTGGTGCCCAGCATGATCACAATGGCGTCCAGCGGCTTATGGGCCTCGAGCAGCATCGGCAACGCGCGAATGCCGTTGAGGTTAGTGTCCAGATGGCACATATCGTCGCGCACCGTCGTGCGGCCGTTAAGCCCCTCCTCAATCACATGCCAGCCCTCGCCCAGGTCACGCTGCGCCACGCCGCACCAGCGCACATCCTGCGCATAGCGCACCGCGGTGCCATCGCGCATACCAGCCGGATCATAGCCATAGGTGTTGCTGTCACCAAAGCACAGAACGTTTTTCATCGTAAGCCCTTCCTTTAGTAAAAAGCCGACGGGAGCAGCCCCCGTCGGCTCGGCATGTCGCATCACGCGCACCGTTTACAGGTACTTGCGCCAGTCGTCGTCATCCTCATCGTCCTCAGCAGCGGCCTGAGCCTGCTCGGCGGCACGGGCGGCCGCGGCGCGGGCGGCCACCTGAGCATAGGACTCCTCGTTACACTCGGGGAAGCTTGCCAACACGTGCTCAAACTTGGCGAAGTCCTCATCCCAGCGCGTAGAGGGCACGGCAAAAAACACCTGCTTGACCTTGAAGTCGCCCGACGCAAGCTCCTTGCGGAAGAGCTCAGCCACGGCCTCGGCGTCAAAGCCGTTGTTGTCGCAGCCCCAAGCGCCCAGCACGAGCTTCTCGCGACCCAGCTCATCGCAGATGGCAAGCACAAAGCGGATGCGATCGCGCAGGGCATCCAGCAAGGCATCGTCACCCACGCGATACTCCTGGCGAGCGCGCTTGGCGTTGGGCGCGGCGGCAACGATCACGTCAGCATATGCATGTACGTGATTGCGGTCGAAGCGCACCGCAGGCACCACCAGCGCACGGTTGCGGTAAAGCTCGCAGTTGATGTTGCGACGACGGTTCTCGCCGTACCATTTGCGCTGCTTATCGAGCACGTTGTACAGGTACGAATCGGCACAGAGCGTGGCCTCCTGGCCCAGATAGCCCTGGATGTAGCCACCGCCCGGGTTGGTGAACGAGGCAAAGGCAAGCACGGCCATGTCACAGAACTGCGCGTAGCCTCGGCCGTTATCCAGAATGGCCTGCGTGGCAGAGGCGTCGAGCACGGTGACCTCGGGCAGGACCGGAGCGGGCTTTTCGGCGGCAGGCGCGGACTCGGCCTCCGTGGCCTCCTCGGCGGGTGCAGGCTCGGCCGCAACCTCGGTCTCGGCGGATGCAACCTCAGCGGCCTCAGACTCCTCGGCAAGCTGTTCCTCGGCAGTGTCGGCCGCTTGGGCCTTAGCCTTCATCGCCGCGACAAATCCAGCAGGCATGCCATCGAACTCACGCACGCCGGCAAGCGAGCGCTCAATATCCTTGGCGCACGCTTCGGACACAGTCGCTACGTGACGCTCGGCGGCCTTGGCACGCGCCTCGCGCTTGGGATTGGGCTGTCCCGCGCGATTAGGCCTGCGGTTACGGTTCCTGTTGTCGACGTCTGCCATAAGTGGTCACCTTTCTCGGTCTCTGCCGCTATCGGCTTTTCCCATCCATGATACCCCGCCGCACACAAAAAAGACGGCCCCGAAGGACCGCCTTTCGTATCGAGTTGCGCGCACGGCAAGCACCGCTGCAATTTGGTACTAGTCGCGACGACCAAGGATGTTCAGAATGCGCAGGAACACGTTGATGATGTCCACGAACAGGTTGGATGCCATAAGCACGGCGTTGGGCAGCGTGGGCGGCACCGTCGTTGCCACATAGGTGTCGTAGCCGATGAAGCCGGCGAACACCACAATCACGATCAGGTCGGTGATGGACTGCGAAACGCCCATGAACATCAGCACGATCTCGACCAGAATCGTGGCAAGCAGGATGCCAAAACCAATGCCATACACACGCTGGAAGAACTTGGGGAAGGTCACGCCCAGCGCACCAAAGACAAAGGTGATGGCGGCCGTGGCGATAAAGGCGGTGTTAATGGTAGGCAGGTCGTAGTTGGCAAGACCAAACGACGCCGTCAGGCCAAAGGTGCTCGCAAAGACCACGTAGCCCACGAGTGACAGGCCCACGGACTGTTTGCTGGCAGCGGCCGACATCATGACCATGCCGACGATGGTCAAAATAAATGAGCCAAAGACCAGCGGCAAAGCGGCTCCGCTCATCATCATGCGCGCAAACGACATGGTGCTCGTAAAGTAAGCACCGGCGCCCATGGCGCAAAAGCCCAAAAAGATCAGGGCAGACATGACAAGGTTGTATGCGCGCGGCGACATCTCCTTGGCACGGCTTGCGCCGGTTTCGATGGGGCCGTTCTGATAGCCCTGGATATCGTTCATACTTCGTCCTTTCAAAAAGTGCCGTGAAAGACGGCACAGCAGATGACAAGATTCCTGCCATTGTACCCGAATGCCGCGCACTCTTACCTGCGGCGTTCACTCTCAAGTGTACGGTCGAATGCCCACACCCACCAACGCATCAGATGAGCCTGCGAGCCATCCGGTCGCTCGCGCGCCTGTTCTTCCAGATACAGTTCGGTCGCATGCCCGCCAAAACGAACCTTATAGGTCGCCGTACGAATGCCGTGAACCGTTAGGCCAAAACCGGTGGACGAGACAATCTCGTCAATCGTAAAACAGCGGCCGTCGACCCAGCAGACGGTAACCGGCACGACTTGTCCGCCCGCGAGGATGCGGGCCACGACGTCCACATACTGCTTGTGCACGCGCCGAGTTTTGCCGTCTGTCTGTCGATATTCCATGTCCCCTATTATCGAACGCATGTTTGCATATTGTAAAGCGAACAGACTGTGATTTTGGGATGTTGGGACGCGCGCGCATGTCCTCATGGCGTGTTAGCAAAAAGAACACCCGCGGTCAACAGGGCTAATGTTCAATGTTAGTGCCAAAAAAATCACTTCTCCCATCAGAACTCGGTAAAGAAACCCACAGGAGGTGATACGATTTATCATGTTTTTGTAACGTGCCTGCAAACTTCGAGAAAGCCCATATATGGACGTAACGTTCTCAACCTTCCTCGGCCAAATTGTGTCGAACCCAGTCCTTGCCGTCACCGTGATCCTCGCGCTCGGCGCCATCTTCGTCAATGGATGGACCGACGCGCCCAACGCCATCGCGACCTGCGTCACTACGCGTTGCATGCCCGCCCGCGCCGCCATTCTCATGAGCGCCGCATTCAACTTCCTCGGCGTGCTCATCATGACGCACTTTAACGCGAGCGTCGCCAACACCATCTCACATATCGTCGACTTTGGCGGAAACAGCACCATGGCGCTCGCGTGCCTCTGCGCGGCGCTGTTCTCCATCGTCGTCTACGGTGCCACGGCATCGCGTTTTGGCATCCCCACCTCGCAAAGCCACAGCCTTATCGCCGGCCTGACCGGTGCCGCCATCGCCCTCGGCGGCGCGAGCAGCGTCAACGTCCACGAGTGGATGAAGGTCATCTACGGCCTGGCGCTCTCCATCGGCCTGGGTTTTGTCATGGGCTGGGTCCTGTGCAAGCTCGTCTCGATTCTTTTCGCCGCCGCCAACAGACGACGTGCCAATGTCTTCTTTAAATACGCTCAGATCGCGAGCGCTGCGGCCATGAGCTTTATGCACGGCGCGCAGGATGGACAGAAGTTCATCGGCGTGCTCTTTTTAGGCGTGGCCTTCGCCAGCGGGCAGACGAGCGTCGGCGACGCCGGCATCCCCATCTGGATCATGCTGCTGTGCTCGGCCACCATGGGCATCGGCACCAGCGTGGGCGGCGAGCGCATCATCAAGTCCGTCGGCCAGAGCATGGTTAAGCTCGAGAAGTATCAGGGCTTCTCTGCCGACCTCGCGGGCGCCGCGAACCTGCTACTTGCCACCCTTACCGGCATCCCCGTGTCCTCCACGCACATCAAAACCTGCGCCATCATGGGCGTCGGCGCCGTCAAGCGCCTCTCGGCCATCAACTTCGGCGTGGTCAAGGACATGATGTTCACCTGGTTCTTCACCTTCCCCGCCTGCGGACTCATCAGCTTTGTCATGGCCAAGCTGTTCATGATGTTCCTCTAGCCACGCTGAGCGTCCATCCGGACCGCAATACCTCGCCCACCCGTCTTCGCCTCGAAAGGACCCACCCATGGCAAAGAAACCCGATTCATTCTACTTTGACAACTACGTCGCTTGCGCCGACCTCGCCGTCCAGGCCGCAGAGCTGCTCACCAAGATTTTTGAGAACTTTGACCCCGCGCAGATCCACGACATGCTCGATAAGATGCATGCGATTGAGCATGCGGCAGACAAGAAGCACCACGAGCTCGAGGACGCCTTGCTCACCGCCTTTATCACCCCGCTCGAGCGCGAGGATCTGGATCTGATGAGCTGCTCACTCGACACCGTGCTCGACCGCATCGAGGGTGTCGTGCAGCGCGTCTACTTCACCAACATTCAGAGCATCCACCCGGATGCCATCGTGATCGCCCACAAGGTGACCGATGCCTGCCGTGCCATGAAGGACCTGATGGTCGAGCTTCCCAACTACCGCAAGTCCAAAACGCTGCGCGAGCTCGTCATCCAGATCAACACCATCGAGTCCGAGGCCGACGAGCTCTATATCAACGCTATGCGCAACCTGCACGTTAACGGCAAGGACCCGCTCGAGGTCATCGCTTGGCGTGACGTGTACGCCTTCCTGGAGTACTGCGCCGACTGCTGCGAGAATGTGGCCGATGTCGTGGATTCGATTGTCATGAAGAACAGTTAATTGGGGGTACGTGTCCCACCGGTCGCGGGCCCGACCACTGATAACCTTTTTCAC
>CABUBZ010000050.1 GCA_902489945.1 uncultured Collinsella sp. | reverse complement strand
GCCGTCGGCCACAGCCTTCTCGGCAGCCTCGCGGGCAGCATCGTCCTCGTAGATCTTGGGCATATCGGCGGCAACGTACTCACGCATAGCCTGGAACGTGAACTCATCCACATCCTGCGTCAGCAGCAGCACGTCATAACCGCGGTCGAGCACGCCCTTTACCACGGGCATCTTGGCCAAGCGCTCACGCGAGTCACCGGCGGCGTAGTAGATGGCCTTCTGATCCTCGGGCATGCCCTTGGTATACTCGGCCAGGGTAATCATCTTCTGTTCCTTGGCAGACCAGAACAGCAACAGGTCGGCGAGCTCATCGGCCTTCATGCCATAGCTCGAGTAAATGCCGTACTTAAGGCCGCGGCCAAAGTTCTCAAAGAACTTCTCGTAGGCCTCGCGATCGTTGTCACGCATATCCTCAAGGTCAGCGGTGATCTTCTTCTCGACACGCTTGGCAATGGCCTTGAGCTGACGGTTCTGCTGCAGCGTCTCACGCGAGATGTTGAGCGACACGTCGGCGGAATCCACGACGCCGCGGACAAAGTTGTAGTAGTCGGGCAGCAGGTCGTCGCACTTCTCCATAATCAGCACGTTGGAGCTGTAGAGCGCCAGGCCCTTCTCGTAGTCCTTGCTGTACAGATCGAACGGGGCGCGGCCCGGCACAAACAGCAGGGCGTCATACTCGAGCGTGCCCTCGGCATGGAAGCTGATGGTGCGCGCAGGATCGTCAAAGTCGTGGAACGTGGACTTGTAGAACTCGTCGTAGTCCTTCTGCTCGACATCGGAGCTGCGCTTTTTCCAGATCGGCGTCATGGAGTTGACGGTCTCGAGCTCCTGGTAGTCCTCGTACTCGGGCGTGTAGTCATCGCCAGCATCCTCGGGCTTGGGCTTCTGGCGGCTCTTGGACACCATCATCTGGATCGGGTAACGCACATAGTTACTGTACTGCTGAATTAGGCTCTTGAGGCCCCACTCGGTCAGGAAGCGATCGTAGGTCTCGGCCTCGCCGTCGGCATCGAGCTTCTCGTTCTCGCGCAGCGTCAGGATGACATCGGTACCGTGCTCGGCACGCTCGCCGTCCTCGATGGTGTAGCCCTCAAGACCGTCGGATTCCCACACATGGGCGACATCCTCGCCGTAGGCGCGGCTGACGACCTTCACATGGCTAGCGACCATAAAAGCCGAGTAGAAGCCCACGCCAAACTGGCCGATGATGTCGACATCCGAACCCTGCTGCTCGGCGTTCTCGGTCTTAAACTCCTCGGAGCCGGAATGGGCGATGGTGCCCAGATTGCGCTCGAGCTCCTCGGCGGTCATGCCAATGCCGTTATCCGAAATAGTGATGGTACGGGCATCTTTATCAAAGGAGACGCGAATAGCCAGGTCGCCCTGGTCGAGCTTGACGCTCGGGTCCTGCAGGCTCTTAAAGTTGAGCTTGTCGACGGCGTCGCTCGCGTTAGAGATAAGCTCGCGCAGGAAGATTTCCTTATTGGTGTAGATGGAGTTGATCATGAGGTCGAGCAGTTTTTTGCTCTCGGTCTTAAATTGACGCATGTGAAGTCCTTTCGCGCTATCCCCGTCCGCAAAAACGGCCCGGTTGCCCGAGCCGCATCGCAGACCTGCTATGTTCAGACTTAGATTTTATAACCCATTAGCGCGCATATATACATACGGAATCGAAAAACTGTATGTCTAAGCGCTCCGATGCGCCAATTGCCAAGGAGTGTCCCCAACCGCCGGCAGAAAAGGAACGTCCCTATCTGCCATCTACGCGCTTGGCCATCCAGACATGGGGTTGGCCCTCGTCTTCGTAATCTACCGGGGCAATTTGCGTGTAGCCCGCCTTTGCATAGAGCGGCAGCACGTATTCCTGCGCATGCAGCTTAATAAGCTTTGCGCCGGCATCGCGTGCACACAAAGCACTGGCATCGACGATCGCACTCGCCAGACCGCGACGGCGCATGCTCGGCAGCACAGCCACGCGCCCCATAATATAGGTCTCCCCCGCTGCGACGCCTTCGTCCAAATCGCACGACGGCGAAACCGGAGCCTCTGAATCTGCCGCGCGCTCAAGCTCTTCGGGAAACACGCGCGAGCAACCGGCAAGCTCGCCGTCTACATAGAGCGTCACATGAATGCAGCTCTGATCCTCGTCGATAGCGTCGAACTCATTCTCGTAGCCCTGCTCGTCTATAAAAACGACGCGGCGCACCAACGCCGCGTCATCAAAGCATCCCGTCTTAAGTTGGATATCCATGGCTGCCCTTTCATTCAATGCGAACGTTAGGGACAGATATTAGCGAAAATGAGCTCCGCGCACGCTAAACTTCGCGCGAGCCTTCGCCAGGCAGTCGTAATGACCCACGTTATGGGCATCGCTCGCGATGAAGCTGTACAGGTTCTGATCGAACAGGCGCTGTGCCGGCTTTTTCTCGCGACCAAAGCGACCGCCGGCAATAAAGTCCGCCGAAGCCTGCAGCTTGCAGCCCATATCGACCAGGCGCTCCGCCACGCTTACATCCTTTTGAACCGCACGATAGCGCTCAGGATGAGCGATAATCACCTGGTAACCACGGCACTGCAAATCGTAAATCGTGTTCTCGTACTCTCTAAACGCATACGCATCGGCATGCGTCGAAAGCTCGAGCAGAAACTCGTTGGTCCCATCGAAATGCAAGTGCTCCGCGGCATCGATACCAAGCTCAACGAGCTTTCGATGGTTGACCTCGAAGCCCATCTGGAGCGGAAAACCGTCAGCGTTATCACGCAGCAGCTCAAAGGCATCCCACATCTTGTCGTAATCAAAATAGGGATCACGGCAGTGAGGAGTGCAAACGATTCTGGTTACACCGGCCCGCTTGGCAGCCTCGAGCATCGCCAAGCTCTCATCGAGATCGGCGGCGCCGTCGTCTACACCCGGCAAGATATGGCAATGAATGTCACGCATAGGTCAGCCTTAATCAACTAAACGTTTGCTCGGTTGGTGAAGATGCCCTTTTTGGAAGTCCCCTGATCGTCGGAGCCCTTCTTCACCTTCTTACCGTCCTTGGCGTAGTAGGAGTAGTAGTACTCGCTGGTCTCGGTCTCGCAGTAGTTCATAACGGTACCGATGAGCTTGACCTTCTCGGACTTCTTAAGCTGACCGATGGCGTTGAGCGCCTCCTCGCGCTTGGTGAAGTCCTCACGCACGACAAAAAGCGCACCGTCGGTCAGACTTGCGATCTCGGCAGCATCGATGAAGGTGCCGACCGGGGGAGCATCAAAGATGACGTACTGGAACTTGGCGGACAGTGCCTTTACCAGCTTGGCAAAGCGGTGAGAGACGATGATGTCGGCAGGATTGGGAATATGCGGCTCGGCATCGAGGAAGTAGAAGTTCTTCTGACCCGTCTCGACAATCGCCTGGTCAATAGAAACCCGCTCGGAAAGGACTGCATAGAGTCCGCCGCGGGAGCGGACGCCGAGCATATCGGCAAGGGACCTGCGACGCATATCAGCCTCGACCAGCAGGACGCTCTTGCCGCTGGTGGCGATAGCCTGGGCAAGGTTGATGGAAACCGTAGACTTGCCCTCGTTGGGAATCGAGGAGGTAACGGTGATGGTGCGAATGGGGTCGTCCACGCTCGCAAAGCGGATGTTGGCCAGAAGGGTCTTGGCGGCATTCTGCACAACGAGCTTATCGGTGTTCTTTGCCTTAGCCATGCCTATTTACCACCTTTCATAGCCGGAATTCGGCCAACAACGGGAATACCCAGGAGCTCTTCTGCCTCTTCGGCACCGCGGATGCGGGTATTGAGCATGTCTGCCAAAACGACATAGGCAACTGTGATAAAGATACCGGCGAGGAACGCGACGGCAATATACAGCGTGCGCTTGGGGCCGCTGGGGGCTTCGGGGGTCTTAGCCTCGTCGATAACGTTGATGCTCTGGGCAGCGCCGACGTTCTGAGCGACCGTACTCACCGAGCTGGCAATGGCCTTTGCGACCTCAGCCGTCTCCTTGGCATCGGTGCCGGTAACCGAAAGCGTAATGACACGCGTGGTGGTCTCGGAGGAAACAGACACCTTGTAGTCATCCAGGTCAGCAAGGCCCAGCTCATTGGCAGCACCGCTCTTAACGCTATCGCTATCCAGCAGCGTGGCGATATCGTTGGAAAGCATCTGGCTCGCCGAGAGATCGTTGTAGCTCATCTGACCGCTATCGTCGGTTTTGGCGAGAATGTACATGCTCGTCGTCGCGGTGTAGGTGTTGTCCATCGCAACGAAGGACACGATGCCCATGGCGATCGCGCAGACCACCGGAAGGGTGATGACCAGCTTAAGGTGCTTCTTCAGCAGCTGGAACAGTTCGAGAAGGGTCATGCAGCTTGCCTTTCATTTCCCCAGTTCGGATTGACAAAACTGTTCGTATGTTATCGCATCTTTTTACCGAGACCAAACTCTATACATAAGAAACAGGCTCTCCTGTAAAAATGTCGGAAGCAATCGTAAAATTGCACAACAACGCCGCACCCGAAAGTCAAATGCGGCGTCTGCATCAATATCTATGTTGTATCGCTATGCGAATGGCTCGTCCTGCCGTATGGGAAACGTCACCGTAATGGTGGTTCCCACGCCCAACTCGCTCGACAGATCGAGCGTGGCGTGATGATACAGGGCCGCATGCTTGACAATTGCAAGCCCCAGACCGGTTCCGCCGCGCGCCTTGGACCTACTCTTGTCCACGCGATAGAACCGCTCAAATACCTTGCCCTGTTCTTCAGGCGCGATACCGATTCCCGTGTCGGCGACCGCAAGGAACGGATGGCCTTCGTCGTTGGTGCCGCACTGCAGCGTAACCGCACCGCCGGGTCGATTGTAGCGGATGGCGTTGCTCGCCAGATTATAGATGAGCTCGTCAATCAAGCGCGACACGCCTTCGATGACCACAGGCTTGGTCTCATGACTTATCGTCACATTCGCCTGACGGGCGACCTGTTCAAGACGCTGCTCAACCGCGTAGATGGCACGCGAGAGCTCAATAGGCTCCGTGGAACCAATGGGCACCGCCTCGCCCTCAGTTGCACGCTCGGCCTCGTCCAAGTTAGACAGCGTAAGGATATCGTTGACAAGCGCTGCCAAGCGGCCCGCCTCACGATAGATGCGACCGCCAAAGTTGCGCAGGTCGCCCTCGCCCTCGACCATGCCGTTTGCGATGAGCTCGGCATAGCCCGAAATCGCCGTAAGCGGCGTCTTGAGCTCATGGGTGATATTCGCCGTGAACTCGCGGCGCATACGGTCGTTGTCCGCCAGCACCGCCATTTGGCGCTTGAGTTCCTGGCGCTGCGACTCGATACGCTCAAGCATGGGGACCATCTCGGCATAGGCGTGCTCATAGCTACGGCGTGGGTGGTCCAAATCCACCTCTTGCAACGGCGCGATGATGGCACGGGACTCGCGGCGCGCCATAAAAAACGAGAGTACCGCACCCGCTGCTGCGATAAGCAGCATCGGCGCCACCATCGACAGCAAAATCGCCGCAACGCCAGGCTGGGCCTGCGCCAAGCGGACAACCTGGCCGTTATCAAGGGCGACGGCGCGATACAGCATAATCTCGTCGAGCGTAGAGCTTGCGCGCTCCGCGGAACCCAAACCACTCTCAAAGGCCTCGATGACCTCGGGGCGATCGCCATGGTTGGGCAGTGTGGAAGGCGACGCCTCGTTGTCGTAGGCAACCGATCCATCCTTGTTAATCAGCGTGATGCGCAAGTCCTCGCGATCGAGGCTACGCAAGAACGGGATGGGCTCCTGCTGCTCGTCGAGGGCGGCAGCAATGAGCTCGGTTTCCTGCGCCAGATTGGCACTCGTGGCATCCGCCAAGGTGTTTTGCACAAAGAACGCACCCAGCACCGTAAACGCCACGATAACCGCCATGGCGCAGACAAAGATCGTCACAAAAACGCGGTGCGACAGCGTATGTTTTCCCTGGGGGGCGAAGACCACGGGTTACTCCTCCGATGCGGTGGCCGCGGTGTCGTCACCTTCGGCACCATCACCGGCAGAAGGCTCGGCCAAGCGGTAGCCCACGCCGCGCACGGTCTCGATGGCGCTGGCATGCTCGCCCAGTTTTTGGCGAAGCGTCTGCACGTGCACGTCAACGGTGCGCGAACCGCCGTCGAAGTCCCAGCCCCACACGCTCTGCAGCAACGACTCGCGGGTAAAAACCACGCCGGGCTTGCGCATGAGGTACTCGAGCAGGTCGAACTCGCGCAGGGTGAGCTTAAGCGGCTCGCCGGCAACGGTCACCTCGCGATGGCTGGGCGAGAGCACGATGTCGCCCACGCTGAGCACATCGCTCGCCTGCTTGACCATGCCGCCGCGACGCAGCAGTGCGCGGCAGCGGCTCGCAAGCTCCATGAGCGAGAAGGGTTTAGTCAGGTAATCGTCGGCACCGCCATCGAGCGCCATCACCTTGTCGAGCTCGGTATCCTTGGCGGTAAGCATCATGATGGGCACCGTCGCCGTCAGGCGGTCGGCACGCAGGCGACGCATAATCGCCAAGCCATCGGTATCGGGCAGCATGATGTCGAGCAGGACGGCATCGGGTACCCGTCGCGCCACGGCAGCCTTAAACTCACCGTCGCACGAAAAGCCTTCGGCCTCAATCCCCTGCTTGCGCAGCGCATAGACCGTCAAATCCCTGATGTTGTCATCGTCCTCGACGTAATAGATCATGTTGAACCCCTTTGCGGCCGGCAAGACCGCATCTTAACCCTAAAGGTACCTTTACTAGATGGTATCAGCCAAAACGTCCCGTCAAATAATCCGCCGTGCGCGGATCGGTCGGATTCTTGAAGAGTTGCGCGGTGGGCGCGTGCTCCACCAACTCACCCAGCAAGAAAAACGCGACCGAGTCGGAGATACGCGCCGCCTGCTGCATATTGTGCGTAACGACCACGAGCGTACAGACCTCCTTGAGCTCGCAGGCCAGCTGCTCAACCACCAGCGTCGACACGGGGTCGAGTGCCGAGGTCGGCTCGTCCATCAGCAGAATGTCGGGCTGCACGGCAAGCGCGCGGGCGATGCACAGGCGCTGCTGCTGTCCACCCGAAAGACCCAGGCCCGACTCTTTGAGCTTGTCCTTGACCTCATCCCATAGCGCAGCACGACGAAGGGAGTCCTCGACCAGCTCATCCAGCACAGCGCGATCGCGCACACCCATGCCGCGCGGACCATACGCGACGTTGTCGTAGATGCTCATGGGAAACGGGTTGGGGCGCTGGAACACCATGCCCACGCGCTGGCGAAGGCGGCAAATGTCGTAATCGCCCAGGATATCTTGACCATCGAGCGCAATCTTGCCCTCGATGCGGCAATCCTTGATGCCGTCGTTCATGCGGTTAAAGCAGCGCAGCAACGTCGACTTGCCGCAGCCCGATGGACCGATGAACGAGGTGATCTGCTTGTCGCGGATCTTGATATTCACGTCCTTGAGCGCATGATGGTCGCCATAGAACAGGTCGAGGCCCTCGACATCGATGCGCGTCGGCGAGGCGGCAAGATCCTCTGCCGTGGGGCGAGTCGCATCCCCAACCTCGCGCTCGCGCGCGGCCTCGGCCTGCGCTTTCATGAGTTCTTCAAGCTCCGTGGGCTCCACAGCCGCAGCAGCCGTCATACCGCATACCTCCACATCGATATCAATTCAGCAGTATCGATAGTAGGAATCGCGGCTCATATGCACGTGAGCGCATTGTCAAGTGTTTGTAAGGGCACACTGGCTATGCGGCGGGCAGCTCGATGGTGAATATCGTGTGTTCGGGCGTCGATTCACATGCAACGGTACCGCCGTGCGCGCATACGATCTCCTTGGCGATGGCAAGCCCCAGTCCAGCGCCGCCGCGATTGGTCGCACGCGCCGCATCCAGGCGATAGAACTTCTCAAAGATCTCCTTGAGCTTTGCCTCAGGGATGGGATCGCCCTGATTGATAAAGCGCACGCGCACGCCACCGCCGTCCCGGCGTCTGGCCTCGATCGTGATGGTCGAGCCCTCATAGCTATAGGCAACGGCGTTTTTCATGATGTTGTTGAACACGCGAGCCATCTTGTCGCCATCCACGAGCACCGTCAGGTCCTCGCGAATATCAACTTGGGCTTCCTTATGCTGCTCGTTGAGGATGGGATAGAACTCGTCAGCCACCTGAGCCAGCAGCAACCCCAGATCAACATAGCCGCGCGTGAGCACGATATCGTGGAAGTCAAAGCGCGTGATATCGAAGAACTCTTCGATGAGCGCATCGAGCCGGTGCGCTTTGTCGAGAGCCACGCCCGTAAAGTGCGCACGTTGCTCAACCGGCAGCTCGGGAGCCTCTTGCAGCAGCGAAAGATAGCCCACCACACTGGCAAGCGGGGTGCGTAGGTCATGTGCCAAGTACGTGACCAGATCGTCCTTGCGATGAGATTCGTCACGCAAGGCCTGTTGCACCTTGCGCTCACGGTCACGCACGCGGTTAAGGGCGCCCTCGACCTCCAAGAAGTCGCCGTCGATGTTGTCCCAGGTGTCGGGGTGATCGATCAGGCGATCTTGAATACGAGCAGCCAGCACACAATCGGCATGCTGCTCGCCCTGCTCGTAGCCCTGGTAGTACAGGGCGCGGCCGCACAAGAACAGCACGCACGCGGCAAGCGCCAGCACAAAGCCAAGCATGTTGAATACAAAGCCGGCATCGAACAACACCGGCCCTTCGATGCCGCCGAGCGCCATGGCGCCAATCGCCAACGTCATGGCCCACGCGGCGCCGCCAATCACCACGCAGCGGCACACGATCTCAAATCGATCGATCAGCAAAAAGCCAACAAGCAGCACCGCCAAGATTCCAGCGATGTTATCGATGCCAATCAGCAGCAGGCTCAGCAAAAAGAGCAGCACCGTTGCAAGCGCGCGGTTGTCGACGACTGACCTCACGTATTCAAAGAGTCGATCGGGCACCTCGAACGCTTGCCTATCGTCTTTTGTCATATCAAGATCCTCACAAGCGAAAAGCGTTATTCGATGATGTAGCCGACGCCCCAGACGTTTTTGATAAAGCGCGGCTTTTGTGCGTCGTCGCCGATCTTTTCGCGCAAGTGGCGAATGTGCACCATCACCGTATTGTTGGAGCCGGGCATAAAGTCCTCGTTCCATACCGCGCGGAACAGGTCCTCCACGGCCACCACGCTGCCGCGATGCTCGACCAGATACAGCAAGATTGAATACTCGGTGGGTGTGAGGCGTACCGGTGAACCGTCCACCGTTACGGAACGAGCATCGCGGTTGATCTCCAAGCCGTCGAGCTGAATGGTCGGCGACTCGGCCGCCTGCGCACGGCTACCGTAGCTGGTGTAGCGGCGAAGCTGAGCGTGCACACGCGCGATGAGCTCCAGCGGGCGGAACGGCTTAACCACGTAATCGTCCGCACCAAGCGAAAGGCCCTCGATCTTGTCTTGCTGGGCATCGCGCGCCGTCAGCATGATCACAGGATAGGTATGGCTGGAACGGATCGTACGCAGCAGCTCAAATCCATCGATATCGGGCAGCATGACATCCAGCAGCGCCAAATCGAACTCCTGCTCCAAGATTGCCTTGGCAGCATCGGCCCCGCTATAGGCAATCTGGACATCAAAGCCCTCTTTTGTAAGGTAGATACCAACCAAGTCGGCGATGGCCTTCTCGTCATCAACTACCAAAATGTGCTCGTTCATGCGTGCTCCTCTCGCGCTCCATTATGCCCGAGGGGGCGCACGCCACACACAACAAGCGTGGGTGATTAAGTCGGCCTTAAGCACCCTTGTGCCCGTTCGGGCGCGGATGTGGGCCACGCACGCACGCGATGATCGCCGACACCGGCAAACGATATACTCTAGTTCCAGAAGAGACCATCCCGTCGAAAGCGAAATCTGTGAAGTCCCTCACCTCTTTTGCAAAGCGCTCAGCTCAGCTTGCCGCCGGCTTTGTCTGCGCTATCGCCCTTGCCGCTGGCGTGCCCACCGTCGCCGGCGCCCAAGTACTCACGACCGACAATGTTTGCGGCAAAACCGCCGATGCGCGCGGCATCACGGCCGAAAATCTGCCCGATATCGATGCGACCAATGCGCTCGTCATGGGCAAAGACGGCACCGTCTACTACGGGCGCGGCGCCGATGAGCAGGTCAAAATCGCCTCGATCACCAAGGTCATGACCGCAATCCTAACCGTCGAGAATTGCAAGATGGACGAGAAGGTCACGGTGAGCAACGCCGCAGCCACCGTGGGTAATTCGACCGCCGGCTTGCTCGAAGGCGACGAGCTTACCGTGGAGCAGGCACTGCGCGGCCTGATGATTCCCTCGGGCAACGACGCCGCCGTCGTGCTCGCCGAATATGTGGGCAAGAAGATCGAGCCTAAGACCAAAGACGCCGAGGCAACCTTTGTGAAGGCCATGAACGAGCGCGCTAAGAAGCTCGGCTGCACCGGTACGCTTTTTGAAAACCCGCATGGTCTGGACTTTGATGAGTGGGCTGGCGATATGCACTCAACCGCACACGACGTAGCGCTGATGATGCAGGAGGCCATGAAAAACGATACGATCCGCGAGGTCGTAGCGAGCGAGGATTCCTGGATCGAGGTCACGGGCGCCGACGGCACCGACCATTCGCATTCCATGGACACGCATAACTATTTGCTGGGCCAAGATGGCAACATCGGTGGCAAGACCGGTACCACCGACGACGCGGGCTATTGCTTTGCGAGCGCCTACAACCGCGACGGCGACGAGATCTACACCGTCGTTTTGAACTCCACCACCACCGACCAGCGCTTTACCGATACCGCCACCCTTGCCAACTGGTACTACGGCCACAAGGTGACGGTCGCAATCGCCAACACACAGGAAAAGACCGCCAACGGCAACCCGCTTATGGCGCGCATTGGCCAAACCGACTGGACGGATAAGACGATCGACGCCACACTCGCCGATCCCACGGCGCAAGCGACCGTGTTTTCCCTTGCCGGCAAGGTGACCGAAAAGATTAGCTACGACGATCTTTCGGGCACGGTGCATGTGGGCGACAAGGTGGGTAGCGTCACGCTCAAGCAGGACGGCACCAAGATCGCCGTCATGGACCTAGTTGCCGACGAGGAAGGCGCAGGGCCGAATCCCATTGAATGGCTCCTTGTGAAGCTCGATCGCTTGGGCCGTCGCATCGACAACCGCCCGCTCACAGCAGAAAGCGAGACCGTCGCCAAGGCGCCCGAGGTGTAGGGCGCAAGAATAATAAGCCCACTGAAAGGAGGCGTCCGAAAGGATGCCTCCTTTTTTGAGGGTTCGAATCCCCAGCACCCTTTCTCGATAATAAAAAAGGGCCCCCGATGGGACCCTTCTTTAAAGTTAAACTGGCGGAGAGCTGGGGATGTCCGGGCACGCTACGCATGCCCTCCGGCTTCAAAGCCTGGCGGCTTTTCGCCCACGGGCTACAAACGCTTTCGCGTTTGCTTAACGCCCGTGCCCTCTCGGGTTCGAATCCCCAGCCTCCTTTCTCCGTACAAAAAAGGGCCCCAAATGGGACCCTTCTTTCAAGTCATACTGGCGGAGAGCTGGGGATTCGAACCCCAGATGCCCTTTTGGGGCATACTCGCTTAGCAGGCGAGCACCTTCGGCCTCTCGGTCAGCTCTCCGTAACAGCCGTTCTATAGTAACCAAACAGCCAAGGATGGGCAAGAGGAAATTTTCTAATTGCCTAGCATCCGTTCCTCCTTGGAAGCTTCGCCTACCCCAGCGAGCGGTTGAGGGAGCCGAGCTCATCGTTGCCCATGGTGCGCCACATTTGATAGATGCAGCCGCGCGCCAAGAAAAAGAAGCCGTTATCGACGAGTTGCACGGCGGAATCCGCGAGTTGATTGGTCACGGCGGGTACCGGCGGCAGCTCAAGGCCTGCCTTGCGGATGGTCTCGACAGCCTCCTCAAACGTGGGCGGCTTGATGACGCCCATCTCGTTCATGAGGCCCTGCATCTCCTCCTGCGCACTGCCGCCCGACTCCTCGCCGCGCGGCACCAGGCGATAACATGCCAGCGCCAGCTCGAGCTGGTCGCAGTTCCAGTAGGCGAATGCCAGGCGATAGAACAGGTAACCGATCGAAGGCCGGTCGCTGGCAATGCGCAGGCCGTGGCGCGCTACCTCGATAATCTCGTCATAGCGTTCCAGGCGTGCCAGCACGTTGATCAGGGCGAAGTGAGACTGCATGGACGAGCGCGCCAAATCGTAGAGACGACGCACCTCGGGCAGCGCACGCTCAAAGTCCTCTTGTTCGGCGTAAAAGCTGCAGATCTCGTGCTGGGCAAAATACAGCGCATCGGGAGCGCGAAGGATACGCACGGAACGGTCCTCCTCCATCACCGGCAGCACCATGCGCACCAGCTGGTTGTCGCAGAACTGGGTCTGCACCGGGCCCGTCGCCAAAAGCTCAGCAACCGTACACTTGGCTTCCAGCTCCTCGACAAGGCGAGAAAAGCCCTCGAAAGCACCGGCTCGGTCAACTTTGGATTGCTCGCGCAGCTCGACGACACGGGCGACATACGGATCGTTGTCCTCCTCCATGACCTCAAGCTCGTCAGCCGTATCAGCGAGCAGCAAATCGCGAAGCGCAGGCGGCAATGGACGATGGTCATCACGTGGTCGGGCGTGAACCTCTGCAGGTTCAATCATGTCCGGCGCATCTGCCTCATATGCCTCGAGCAAATGCTTGCAGGGCATGTCGTCCATATCCATGCTCTCAAGATCCTTGGCGACAGAAACGCAATCGGCCAGATAGGCCGCACGGCCAAAGGAATACGTTTTAACAACGCGCTCGCCCTGCTCACCGTCGGGAGCCGCAATCTGCACGTAGCAGCGCGTGATGTGAGCGCCCGAAGCAAAGCAAGCCGCCGCGAGTGTAAGCGCGATACGCGCATCGTGCTCAGTGGCCCATGCTGCGCGCTTAGGCTCATCCACCTCGCGCCAGGCGTCATCTTGAGCATCGTATTCGCGCTGGGGCATAGCATCGACAACCGTGCGGCCAAATCGCACCAGCATGATGCCCTCGGCGACGTTCGCTCGATAGGTGTAGTCGAGCCGCGTGACCACGTTGAGCGCTTCTACGATACGTGCAAAGCGGGTGCGAACGTCCCACTCGCCACCCGGCTGGCACGCAACCGTCCCCGGCTTGGCCCATGGGTTGTCATTCGACAGCGTTTCGAGCAGGCGAGGAACGTCGTTTGTCGTCTTGCTGATATGCCATAGGTCAAAGAGCGAGCAGCCCTCAAAGCTTGGCGACGAGGCGACGGGGCCCAACCCTGCCCCAATACGCTCAAGAATGCCCGATAGGCGGTTCAGGCGGCACTCGACGGCAAGCAGGGTATCGATCTCGTCCTGATCCAGCAGGCTACGGTCAAAATTGAGATAGAAGAGCCTCGAGCGATCGATGCGCGCCAGGCTCATTTCGGTTTTGGTCGCGATGGTACGCAGGCGTGGCAGATTAACTTCGCCCATCAAAGCGGCGGCATAGCGCTCAATGCCACTTGGATTATCTGTATGGTCAATGCGGTAGAGCAACGTTTCGATTGCATCGGGCAGCGGTGTGGAATCAAAACCCAGCAGCACCTCAACCGGCTCGGGGAGTTTTACAAGTTTGATCTTGTCGACGGCATTTTTCATGCCCTCGTCGAGGCCGTCACCGTCTGCCGTGCCCGAGACGGCGTTTTCAGAATCGGCGAATATCACGTAGCGCAAGAACATCGAGGCCATGAACTCGCCGTAGCGAAGGCTGCGCGTCGAATTCCATGTCTCGCGATCAGATTGTTCGCGCATGGTGCCTTCGGGAGAGCCGATAACTCGCGCGCGGGGCCGCATCGTACCTTCGGCACCCCTTACCGTAATCTCGCCAACGCTGGAGTCGGACTCATCGAGAACCAGTTGCATGTCGGGCTCTTCGGGCAATGGCACCTCGTTAACGGGGCGGTCAACCTTGTAGACCTCGCCCGACACGCTCACGTAGCCCAAAAGTGATACATGGCTTTTGCCGACAAATTCAACGGCGTAGCATGATTCGTGCGGATCGTCGCCAAAGAGCTTCCAGACCACGCCATACGAACGGCCAGCAGGTTGCTCGGGCATGGCCGGAAAGCGCTTTTTGGGATCGAGAAACCTGAGCTTGTATGTCGGACGCTCTGCCACGAAATATCACCCTGATCGGTCGTCTGAAGAAAGAGCGCGCCGCGGCCTCACCGAGGCGCATACTCGAAATCTTACACGAGTCGATAAGAAATAGTCCCCTTTGACTGAGGTTCGAATCCATGTGGTGTTTACGTAAAAGAAAAGCCCCCGTTGCCGGGAGCTCTAATCTCAAATGGTGCGGCGTATAGGATTCCGCGTATCCGCTTGCGCGGATCCGCACCGGCTTCGGCCGCCTGCCGGCGTCCTCGCCCGCGGGCTAAAAACGCTCCGCGTTTTCTTTACGCCCGCGCCTCGACCGAGGTTCGAATCCATGCGGTGTT
>CABUBZ010000049.1 GCA_902489945.1 uncultured Collinsella sp. | reverse complement strand
TTGCACAGCGCGAAGCGCGTAGTGCAACCGGGCCGCATGCCCGAGGACATTTTCAGAGGTAAGCCCTCGGCCCCGCGATGGGACGGATTACTTATCGACCCTGGCCGACCACTCCCAGCAGCCCACCGGCTCGCCGTCGATGAGTACGTTGCCCCCGTCGAAGTCTTGATAACACAGGTCGTTGAATTGGTGGATCCACACGCCATGGTTGAACGTCTTCTTGGGCGAGCCGTCGGCCTCGCGGTAGCGCCCGGTCAGGTCCTCGACATGGCTAAAGTAGGTGAGATGCACGTTGGCGCCGGCAGCGCGCAGGCGAGCCGTGAGCGGCAGCACGGTTTCCTGCGGTATCACGAGCTCATCGCCCTTGGAGTGCGTAAACCACAGCGGTGTCTTGGCAAGGGCAGCAACGTCCTCGTCCGTGGCGTTGTACCACGGCGCGCAGCAGGGAAGGCCCGCGGCGAAGAACTCGGGGTAGTCGGCGCACAGGCGCAGCGTCATAAAGCCGCCGTTGGAAAGGCCAGCGACCACGATGCGGTCGGTGTCGATGCGGTCGGCATGCTCGGCGACAAACTCGTCGATGAGCGCCTTAATGACGGGGGAGTAGATGCTCTGGTTGGAGTGGCCGAGCTGCTCAGTGCCGTTGTCCATCCAAAACGTGGGCGACTGCGGCACGAGAACCCAGGCAAAGCCGCCAAAGTAGCGTTGGATCTGCGCCTGGCTGATGGCCGTCACGCGGTTGCCGATATAAGCGCGCGTGGCGCCCTCGCCTTGCGTAGCGCCCTTGCCCTCGCCAGCGCCGTGCAGGTACACCACGAGCGGGGCCTTCTGGGGCACGACTGTCGTTTCGGGCGCGAAGGGGTTGAAGCAGGCGGAGTCCTCGGCCTTAAAGCTGGGCTCAAAGAAGCCGTACTCGAGCGCGATGCCGTTGACGGCGGTCTTTTGCGTGGCATTGCTCCAGCCCTTGAGCGCGGGACAGATGTCGCCGCGGCAGGTGTCAAAGACCAGGCCGCAGGTGGGGTCATCGCCGTCGTTGCCGGGAAGGGCCTCGAGCTGCACGATGCGCAGCTGGTTATCGAGCAAGCGCGAGCCCATCACGCTGCCCTCGATCTTCTTGGTCAGGCGCTGCTCGGCGATCTCGAGCGCCACATGGGTGCCAAAGGCGAGCTTGCGTCCGCACTCATCGCACGGATAGGCGGCGAGGACGTCGACATAGCCTACGGAAGGTGCGGCGTGGTCGGCGCCGCGCTCTTTGCGCATCAGGATCTCGCCCGTGCGTTCATGGCGCTCTACATATATATGGAAGGTGCGCGCATCGATATCGTTGGCGTGAACGGTGCACGGCAGGTCGAGCACGACTTTGCTGATCCAGGGGCCAAAGTCTCCCAGCGTGGTGACGGTTGCGTAGGTGCACGATTTGAGTTCCATGAGCTGCCTCCTCTGCGCCGCGAGTGGTAAACATCAGCGGCAATACAACTTAAACATGTTTAGTTTAATGCAGAGCTACAGAACAGGCAGATGAACTCGGTAAACGGTCAAAATGAACACTCAACAAATTACTAAACATTCGTTTATCACCATTTAGCAGGGCTTTTGTTTATGGGTCAACAAAGAATAGAGGTGTTTACCAAATTAAAAGACCACGTAAATAGGCATTTAGCAGCAGAGCGTCAAATAGACAATCCCTTACCGTTCAAGTACGTTCACCCCCGATTTCCTACCGTTCACCGGACTACAGACGGCAAAATTGCCACAAATTAGACGTTCCGTGTAAACTAAAGCCCGTAAACGTTCAGTAAACACATTGTTTACGACAGCGTATCCAAGGGTTCGGTGGCCGTAAGGGGTTATAGTCGCCGAGCCAAAGGCGTGCCTACGCCCAAACGAGTAGGCACACGATGATATGGGGAGGGGTCCCATGGCAGTAGATAACAAGCAGATTGCCACCGATGTCCTCGAGCTCGTGGGCGGTGCGGAGAATGTTTCCGTCGCCACCAACTGCATGACGCGTCTGCGTCTGACGCTCAAGGACAACAACAAGGCCGACGTGGAGAAGATCAAGAAGGTCAAGGGTGTTCTGGGTTGCCAGTTCGCCGGCAGCCAGCTCCAGGTCATCATCGGCCAGAACGTGCCCAAGGTGCTCGCCGAGTTCGTCGCCATGTCCGGCGTCAAGCAGGGTGCCGCGGTCGACGAGAACCTCGATGCTCCCAAGGAGAAGTTCGAGCTCAAGAACCTGCCGAACATCATCCTCGACTATCTGTCGGGCTCCATGACCCAGCTGATCCCGCTGCTCATGGCCGGCGGTCTGTTCCGCACCATCGCTGCGGTCCTCGGTCCCACCATGCTCGGCGTTCTCTCTGACACCGATCCGACCTACACGTTCCTCTACACCACCCTGTACGAGGCCACGTTCACCTTTATCCCCATCTACCTGGGCTATGCCGCCGCTAAGAAGCTCGGCGCCTCCCCGGTTCTGGGCATGCTCCTCGGCGGCGCCCTCATGGCCCCGTCCGTCGTGAGTGTCGCGACCCAGGATGGCGGCGGAATCATCTCCGTCTACGGCATTCAGATCGCCGCTGCCAACTATCAGCAGTCCGTCCTGCCGATTATCCTTTCGGTGCCTGTCCTCTACTTCGTCGAGAAGTTCTTTAAGAAGGTCATGCCCGACGTGCTCTCCACGGTCTTCACGCCGTTCTGCACCATGATCGTTACCATCCCCATCGCCTTCATCGTCCTCGCCCCGCTCGGCAACGAGATCGGCAGCCTCATCGCTAACGCCCTCTTCGGTCTCGCTGACATGGGTGGCATCGGTATCCTGCTCGTCATGGCCGTCCTCGGCGCCTTCTGGCAGCTCTTCGTGGTCTGCGGTATGCACATGCCCGTCATCCTGCTCGCTCAGGTTCAGATCATCGCTGCCGGCTACGATCCCTTCGTCTTCGTTTCCACCAACTGCGCTATGGCCGCTGTCTGGGGCTGCGCCTTCGGTGCCTTCCTCAAGATGAAGAACCCCGACGAGAAGGGTCTTGCCCTGGGCTACGTCATCTCCGCCATCGCCGGCGGCGTCACCGAGCCCGCACTCTTCGGTATCCTCATGCGCTTCCGTCGCACCATGTTCGGTATGTTCATCGGCGGTGCCATCGGCGCTGTGTTCTCCGGCCTCATGGGCGTTACCTATTACCTCGCTGGCGGTGCCTCCAACTTCCTGGTCTTCACCAACTACCTGCAGGGTGGCCAGATGAACACCGTCTGGGCTATCGTCGGTATGGCAATCTCCTTTGTCATCGCCGCTGCCGTCGTCTTCGTCGCCGGCTTCTCCAAGGAGGAGCTCGCCGAGATGGAGGCCTAAGGCCAAGCCATTCGGTCGCATACGACCTTACCTACACGACAGGGCCCCGTCAGGCGCAAGCCCGGCGGGGCCCTTCTTGCAAGGTAGACTGGAGTGGGCAAGTGGTGTCCGCCCGCAGGGGTTTGTTAAACGGCGGGGGCTTTCGCATCAGGGGTTACCGCGAAAGCTTCTGCCGGTTCGCAATTCCTTTATCGAGCGAAAGGACATGCAGATGAGTTTGGGAAAACTGACCGTCAACGGTCGTCAGGACGGTTTTTTGTGCGAGGGCAAGCCGTTCTTTTGGTTTGCCGATACGTGCTGGAGTGCGTTTACCAGCATCCCCGAGGCCGACTGGGACTACTATCTGACCCGCCGCGCCGAGCAGGGCATGAACGTGCTGCAGATCAACACGCTGCCGCAGTGGGATCGCTGCTGCCCCGATCTGGGTATTTGGCCCTACGCCAGCGAGGATGGCGTGCACTTTGATTGGTCCCGTCCCAACCAGGCATACTGGGACCGCGCCGCTGCCATGTGCCGCGCTGCCGTCGAGCACGGCATTCGTCCGGCGCTCGTGCTCATGTGGTGCAACTACGTGCCCGGTACCTGGGGCGCTAAGATCGCCGAGCGTTGCGGTGCCGAGGTTATGCCGCGCGAGGAGGTCCGTGCCCACGTTGCCCGCGTCGTCGAGAACCTGGGCGAGTTCGATCCCGTCTATGTGGTGACGGGCGACACGGACTTTGCCGGTGACGAGGCGATTGCCTATTACGAGGATGCGCTCGACGAGGTTGCGAAGCGCGCGCCCGAGGCCCTGCGTACCATGCACATCAATCGCGGTAACCGCACGATTCCCGCGCAGTATTTGGACCGCCTGGACTTCTATATGTTCCAGCCCGGCCACAACTACGAAGGCCAGCCCGAGGCCTGGCACCTGCCGCAGGACTTTATCGCCAGCTATCCCAAAAAGCCGATGGTCAACTCCGAGCCCTGCTACGAGCAGATGGGTGCGTCGCGCAACGTGTACTGGCGTTTTACCGCGCAGGACTGTCGCGCGAGCGTGTGGTCTTCGATCCTTGCCGGCGCCAGCGCGGGCGTGACCTACGGCGCCCACGGCGTTTGGAACTGGCAGACATCGCGCAGCCAGGGTTCGGTGCTGGGCGAGGGCTTTGACATGCCGTTCCGCTGGCAGGAGTGTCTGCAGTTTGCGGGCGTGTGGGATTTTGCCGCCATCGAGCACGTGCTTGCCGGCTTGGGCGCTACGGCGTGCGACGATGCCCTTGCCGTGGTTCCCGTGCAGGAGCTGCTCGACGACGCGCGCGAGGCCATTCGCGTGGCGCGTATTGGCGAGCGTGTTGTCACCTATCTGCCGCGTACCACAGCACTTACATTTAAGCTTGATAGCGCGCGCGGCTGGACGGCGACGGCCCTCGACATGGAGGCCAAGCGCATCGCCAAGCTGCCCGTTCGCGATAACGGCGACGGCACCGTGCGCGTAGCTCAGCATCCCTTTGAGCACGACGCCCTGGTGATCCTGACTCCCGAGCACTAACTTTCGAGCTTCAATCCCGAGTTTCTCCTTCGGCCCGGGTACCTCCCTCCCTTTCTCCGACACAACAACCCAGTCCCCTTTATAAGTTGCGGTGGAATAGTTCCTAGATAACAGCCCGGGCCGGCCAAACAGGAACTATTTCACCGCAACTGCTGTCGCGGTCGGTTGGGGGCTGATGCGTAACAGTTCGGGTATCGCGCGCGTACTAAGACCCATTCTCCATTAAAATGGTTTTCCGGACATCTAAGCGGGTGGGGGTTACCATGAGGGACCTGGGAGACACAACTGCATATTTGCGCCGGGGCATACGGGAGATTCTGTGCCTGGCGCTTTTCTTTTTCACGTTTTTGGCCGGCGAGTACTTCCTTGACGTACGCGTGGCCGAGTTTGTGCCAGCGAACGAGGTTGTTATCTACGAGAGCATCGTCGTCGGCGCGAGCGTGATTGGCTATTTTGTGCGTCCTCTCCTGTACTATCGTCGTCCCCAGGCAATCGATGCAACGAGCGATATGACGGGCGTGCTGCTGGTGTCGGCATTGCTGCTGCTGATTACGGCGGCGCAGTTTCAGGTCGTGATTGCGGGCGGTCTGGTTGGGCTACTGCGGATCGACCGCCCATGCCAATCTGGCGCGGCGTTTTGCGCAGACGCCTTGTTTGGCGCGTGCCGTGGCGGTTTCTTATGCTGCGGGCATTTTGGTACAGGTGCTCAACCATATGGTGATGCCTGCGGGCATTCCTCAACAGTTTGTTCTGATCGCCTGTGCGATTGCGCTGGTTGGGCTGCTTCACGGTACCCGCCGAGCTAAATTGCGCGATGAGTCTGCGCCGGAGTTCGAGTTCGAGATTGCAGAGCTATCGGTCGATGCGTCGGAGCATGGCGCCAAGTGGCGCGATAATCCCGAGGCAAAGGCGGCCTTCCAGGGCGCCGTGGTGCGTTTGACGGTGGCGACCGCCTGCCTTACCGGCGTATTCGCGGCCCTCAATGCCGGCCTTACGACCTCGCATGCCGCCGGTGCCATCGATCTTGGTGACTGGCCGCGCTTGCTGCTGGTTGTGAGCGCACTTGCCGCCGGCGCCCTGTATGACCTGCGCGGACGCTCGTATATGAATATCATCATGACGTGCGCCGCCATGTTGTCCACGCTCTCGTTCTTCGTGCTTATCACCGATGGCAACGGTGGCAATGCGCTCGCCGCCACGATTATCTTTTACCTGGGCACGGGCTTTTTCGTGGTGTTCTTCACCGCGAAGTTCGCCGCGATTTCGATGTATGCGCGCTGGGCGTATCTGTGGCCGTGCATGGGCCGCGTTATCAACAACGTTTGCTCGATGCTCGTGACGGCTCCGGCGGTGGTGATCATCTCGAGCCAAAACGTGCTGATGGCGGTGGGTGTCGTACTCGTGCTGTTTGTCGGCATTGCGATCTCGCTGCTGGGGCAGTTTGGACAAGGAGTTGAGGACGAAGCGGGTCACAGGGGACTGGCGTTTGCCACCGACGATCTTGGCGTGAGCCGTGCGCCCGATCAGACCGACGCGGTGCCCCTAGAGACGCCGGAGCTTTCGTTTGACGATCGACTCGACGGCTTCGTTACCGCCTTTGGGCTTACGAAGCGCGAACGCGATGTGCTGGAGGCGTTGGTCGTTTCGGACGACAGCGTGCAGGACGTGGCGGCGGCGCTCTTCCTTTCGCGTTCTACGCTCTACCGCCACATCGCCTCGATCAACAAAAAGACCGGTGCCGCCTCGCGCGTGGCTCTCATCAACTTCTTCTGGTCCTGGACACCCCAAGACTAGCCAACCACCACAAAGGGGACAGGCACCTTTGTGGTGGTTTTTTACCTGCAGAAATATGAATATGAGACATTTGTCACCTGCCGTTTTGGCGCTCAAAGTCATATGAATGTGATGTTGAGCGAAGCAGAACGGAAGGAGTGCGTCTATGGCGTCTCGGGGTTGCGCGTCTAATAAAATTGCGGGCGCGCTTATCGCCGTGGTTGTTGTTGCCGCGGCGGTGACACTCATGCGAGTTTACGGCGCCGGCGGCCATGGCGCTCAGGGAAAGACTGCCGCACAAGCGTCGCTCAATGATTGTGCCGCCGCTCCGGTGGCGGTCAAGCTTATCGAGGACGGAGAGGCGCGGACGGTCTATGAGACCGGCGATGCCGAGCTGGTCGCATCGACCTTTGCCGCGCTCGACGATTGCACCGTGGGAGGTGCGGTGGATGAGCGGATGAGCGACGCCGGTTGCGCGCTCGTCTTTGTCTATGAAGACGGCTCGGAGCAATCGGTGGAGTTCGAGGGCAGGAATATCGTGCTCGACAAGACGGCATATCGCCTTGACGGTGCCGACGAACTGTGGCGACAGCTTGCCGCCATCAAAAACAGCCAATGAAATGAGGGGTGTACGGGATGAGTGACTTGAGATTCTGCCCGGCATGCGGGGCGCAACTGCCTCGGGTTGCCAGCGTGCCGATGCGGTTTTGCCCGGGGTGCGGCGTCCGGCTTGAGGATGTTGAAGGCAACTCGGGTGCCGCGGAACCCGCGAACGGAGTGGCTGCCGATGATGGGGCAGGCGAAGGTTGCGAGCCGAGTGCGGACGCGCCGACCGATCTGCCTGGGGAGAATGCCGACAGCACGCCGCCGGTCAACGACGCAGCCACGGCGGACGCTTCCCGCGTCGTTGACCTCGAGCTCCATACCGCATGCGATGCTTCTGGGGGCCAGGCGCTCGCGCAGGTGGCGCTGCCACGGGGTTGGCGTATCGAAGAGGCACATCTTGAGCGTAGCGGTAGCTTCGACTGTCCGATTTCGGTTGGCGTGACGGCGGCGGGCCCGGCGGGCGAACGCATCATGTACCGCTCCGAGCTCTGCTACGTGGATGCGGGCGCCGTTGCCAAGCGTATCCCCACGCAAACCGAGCGCAAGGCGTTTATGCACGTGGAGGCTGCTTGCGACGAGCTGGCTCGGGCCTGCGCGGCACAGCTGGGCGCACGGGCGGAGGTTGTGGCCGAGCTGCCGTACCCATCGAGCGCGGCAGTCGATATCGAGCACGAGCGTGCCCGCGTAAAGCGCGAGGCGGCAAACGACTTTGCGATTCAGGGCTTTTCGATGGAACCGAGTGATGTGATCTATGAGTGCCGCATGCGCCGATATCAGCTTGCGGGGGCCCCGGTGCCCACCGAGCTTGCAGTGGCGGCCAAGGTCGAGGGTTATGTGGCTTCGATCGGCGGAATTGCGGGCTCTATGGGCAAGGGCGTTGCCGCTGGGGCTGAGGCGCTGCTGGGCGCAGGCCTTGCGAGCGGGCTGATCGGCGGCGTTCTGGGCAAGCGCCTGCGCGAGCGCCAAGCGGCTGCGGCGGCGGGCCAGGGCGCCGCGCAAGAGCGGGCCACGGATCAGGGCGATTGCCCAGACGAGGCGCCGTTCAAGCTGGGCGCGGCCGACCTGTTGCAGTGGCGTATCAGGGACAGCTTCTGCTTGGTTGCGCCAGAAGGCCGTCTGGACGAGGCGGCCTCCACGGCGCTTGCCTCAATGGCGTCGACCCTGCGGCTCAACCCGGAGCTTGCGCGCGAGGCGAGCGCTCAAAAGCGGCAGATGGTGCTCGAGCAACGCCAACGCACGCAGATGAATATTGCCCAGCAGCAACAGCAGTTTGCAGCCTGGCAGCAGATGCATGCCTCACAGCAGGCGGCATTCGACAGCTACCAGCAGGCATGGTTCGACCGCAGCGATCGTCAGCACGCCGCGAACATGGCCGCCAGCGCGGCCAATTTCTCCAGTGCGGGTGTGGGAACGGGCGCGGCCTCGTATTCCGATGCTATCCGCGGGGTCAACCATTACACCAGGCCCGACGGTACCGATGTCGAGGTTTCGGTGATGGCGGACCAAGCTTGGGTGAACGGCTCGGGCGACGTGATCGGCACGCGCGATGGATTTGAGCCCGGTTTTGGCTGGACGGAGTTGCCCCGTCAATAGCGTGAGCGGGCTATGGGTGGATCGGTGTCGAGGCGTTGCTCGGCACTGTGATAAGAAACGGGAAAGGAACAACGATGAGGGAGACGGTTATTTCGCGCACGGCGTTTGTCGCGGCGGCGGGAACGGCGTTGCTGACGCTTGCGGGGTGCGGTGGACAGCAGGCGCAGGACACGACGGGTTTTAACGACGATCGTCCGGTAAAGGACAAGATGGATGCGGGCTCGTCATCGGGCGATTCCGGTGATGCGGGCGGCGGTGCGGATACAGACAGCGGCTCGGCGGACGCGTTCGATACGTGGTCGGATGACTGCTGGGATGCGCACCGCAACATCAGCATCGCAGCGTTGCTCGAGCTTAAGGGCTGGCAGTTGCAGGAGTTTGCCTCGCAGCAGGGCTATACCTGGCAAGACGCGCTCGAGATGTACGAGGACGAGGCGGGACACGTGCTCAGCGTCTGCAATATCAGCAAGGACGGCGCGACCGAATGGCTCGGCGAGGACGAAATCGGAAAGCTCGACAAGGGCGGCACCGGAAGCACCGTGATGTTCACGCTGCAACTTTCGGGCTATTCGAGCTGCGAGGATGTTATCGCGGGCTTTTCCGTGCCGGTCGAGGACCGGGCGCAGATTACTTCGGGCTCATGGATCGCGTGCGTATACGGTTCCAACATGGCGCGTCACGTTGCCATGGTGAACCCGATGGAAAACGGTGACTACCGCCTGGACCTCATTACCGAAGAGGCTATCAAGACCGGTACGTTTACCCAGGGCGGCGGTGCCCCCACGATTAACGAGTTTTGGCAGGAGAAGACCGGACGCGCGCTCGGCTAAGTGCGATGCGGCCAATAGCATAGTGAAGGACGAACATGATGAACGAGATGACGATGAGCCGTGCGGTCTTTGTGGCGGGCGCGGGCGCGGCGGCTTGCGCGCTGGCTGGCTGCTCGGGCACAACGGGCGGCGCCAAAGCAGCGAGCACGGCGGACGCCGCCTGCGTGGACGACAATGCCAACGTGACGGTCTATGCCGCGATCAACTTGGGTGGTGCCGATCTGGTGCGCCTGCTCAAACATCAAAATTATGAGTGGCAAGGCGAGAACGTGGGCTACGGCGCCGCCGATGACGCGGGATTTTTCGCTTTTACCTTTTCCAAAGTTTCGAACGATGTGGACGAACTTGCGAACAGCGCGATACCGCTTTCGGAGTCCGAGTACGAGGAGCTTGAACCGGGCGGCGGAGACGAAAGCGTCGCGATTCTGCTCTCGGTGGGCGGCTATACGAAGGGCGAGCGGGCGCTCATCGGCGCGATTGGCGATGCGGCGATGGTGCAGGAGAAATGCACGATCAATGATGCCCTGTATTGGCTGGTCAAGGCGCTTGACGGCCACCGTTACGTGATTATGGCCAACGACACCGAAGACGATGGCGATAGCGCTCATGACATCTATATCTACAATGAGTCTTTTATTCGCACCGGCTATCTGAGCGGCGGCGACCAGATCGATATCGACGAGCTCTGGAGCCGCCTGACCAACGCCTCGTAACGCCCCAAAACCACCACAAGGGGGACAGGTACCTTTGTGATGGTTCAATAAGTTGCGGTGGAATAGTTCCTGAATAAGGCTTGGGGGTCTTAAAACAGGAACTATTTCACCGCAACTGCTGAGGGGACGGGTTGTGGAAACGGCTGCCGTGGTGGACTCGGGCTGTCTGTTACAGCAGCTCACCGTGACGGGCGATGTAGTGGCGCTTGGCCAGCTGGGTCAGCGCAATGTAGGCGGCGACGATGCCGATGAGCAGCGTAAAGAAGCTCGCCGGCAGCGGCATGAGGCCCAGAGCCTCGGCGATGGGGCTTGCCGGCAGCCAAGTGACGAGCGTCAGGCCCAGTACGGTGAGCACGCACAGCGCGGGCGCGGCGTGGTCGCGCGGGCTCGGCAGGTGCGGGGAGCGCAGCATGTGGATTACGAGCGTCTGCGACCACATAGACTCAACGAACCAACCGCTCTGGAAAATCGCCGCAAAGGTTGCCATGCCGGCAACATTGCCCGCGGCGGCAAGCTCGGCCCAGCTCGCGCCCACGGTGGCGGGGCACACCGCAAAGAAGAGCGCGGCGAAGGTCACGATGTCAAACAGCGAGCTCACGGGGCCCAGCTCGAGCATAAAGCCCTTGATGGACGCAGCGTCCCAGGCGCGCGGGCGGGCAGTCCAGGCATCGTCGACGGTGTCCCACGGCAGCGCGATGCACACGATCTCGTAGACCAGCGACAGCAGCACCAGCTGCAGGGCGCTCATGGGCAAAAACGGCAGGAACAGGCTCGCGACGGTCACGGACAGCACGTTGCCAAAGTTGGAGCTCACCGTGGTCTTGAGGTACTTGAGTAGGTTGCCGTAGGTGCGACGGCCTTCGATGATGCCGCGCTCGATCACGCCCAGGTCCTTCTGGAGCAAGATGATGTCGGCGGATTCTTTGGCGATGTCAACGGCCGAATCGACCGAGATGCCGCAGTCGCTCGCACGCATGGCGGCGGCGTCGTTGATGCCATCACCCATAAAGCCCACGGTATGGCCGAGCAGTTCACGCATGACGCGCACCAAGCGCGCCTTCTGCAGCGGCGAGAGCTTGGCAAAGAGATGGGTCTGCTCGGCGCGCTCCGCCAGCTCGGCGTCGTCGAGCGCATCGATCTCGGAGCCCAGCAAAACGTTGCTTGCGTCGATGCCAATCTGCTCGCAGACGGTGGCGGCGACGCGGTCGTTGTCGCCGGTCAGGACTTTTACCGCCACGCCCTTGGCCTCGAGGGTGGCGACGGCGCCCGCGGCGCTCGCTTTGGGCGGATCGAGGAAGGCCAAAAAGCCCATCAGCACCATGTCGCACTCGTCGGCGATGCCAAACTCGCCCACGGTGCGCGGGTTGGTCTTCTGCGCCACGGCGATCACGCGCAGGCCCTCGGCATTGAGTCCTGCCACCTGCTTGCGAATCTGGGCAAGCTTTTCTTCGGTGAGCGGCTGGGCGGCACCATCGACCTCGACAAAGGAGCAGATCTCGAGCATTTCCTCGGCAGCTCCCTTGGTGACCATCTGGGTTTTGCCCTGGGCGTCGGCGACAACTACGCTCAGGCGACGGCGCGAGAAATCGAAGGGCACCTCGTCGACCTTGGTATAGCGGTCGCGCAGGCTCTGGCCCAGCATGGAATCGGGTGCTGCGGCCGAGGGCGTCACATCGGCGCGGTCGATGACGGCCAGGTCGATAAGGTTCTTGAGGCCGGTCTGGAAGAAGCTGTTCAAAAACGCATGGCGCAGCACGCGTGCGTCTTCGATGCCGTCGGTGTTGAGGTAGCGCTCGAGCACGATGCGGTCTTCGGTGAGGGTGCCGGTCTTGTCGCAGCACAGGACGTCCATCGCGCCGAGGTTTTGGATCGCCGGCAGTTCCTTGACGATAACCTGGCGGCGGGCGAGGTCCTTGGCGCCCTGCGACAGGTTCGTGGTCACGATGACGGGAAGCATCTGCGGCGTGATGCCCACGGCCACGCTCGTGGCGAACAACAGCGCATCGATGACGTTGCCCTTGGTGGCGGCGTTGATGGCAAAGACGGCCGGCACCATGACGAGCATCAGGCGCACCAGCAGCATCGAGACGCTCGAGACGCCGCGGTCAAACGCGCTCTTCTCGCCGCGCCCGTTGAGCATCTTGGCGATGCCGCCCAGGTAGGTGTCCGAGCCGGTGGCAACGACAAGCGCCATGGCGGTGCCGTTTTGCACGGAGGTGCCGGTAAAGACGATGTTCTTGCAGGCGGAGAGTGGCAGCGCGGAGCCGTCGGCACCCTCGACGACGGTGATGGCAGCGCTCTTCTCGACGGCCTCGCTCTCGCCGGTGAGTGCGGACTCGATCACAAACAGGTCGCGCGCGGTGATGATGCGGGCATCGGCCGGCACCATGTCGCCGGCAGAGAGGCGGATCACATCGCCGGGGACGAGCTCATCGAAGGGGATTTCGATGCGCTCGCCGTCGCGCAGGGCGCAGCAGGTGTTGGAGACCAGGTCCTTGAGGGCCTCGGCCGCATTGCCGCTGCGGGCTTCCTGGATAAACTTCATGCCGCCCGATACCAGCAGCATGATGCCGATGACGATGACCGTGGAGGGGTCGCGCTGTGGCTCGGGCACGGCGAGCACGTCGATGTAGAGCGAGACCAGTGCGAGCGCGGCGAGGATACCGGCGAAGGGATCGATGAATGCGTCGGCGATGCGGCGGGCGAGCGTCTTGGTCGGCGCCTCGATGGTGTTGGGGCCGACCGCGCTCAGGCGCTCGGCGGCGTGCTCGGCGGTGAGGCCGTCGGCCGTGGCGTCGAGCAGCACGAGGGTGTCCTCGGCGCTATGGGTGGCGGCGAAGACGGTGTTCTTGGCAAGGCCGGCGTGAGCGGCAGGGCGCGCCGTGCGGCGGCGCTTGGAGATGACTTCGAGTACCGTGGCGGTTTTGAGCAACAGCATAGGGTCCTCCTTGTTAAAGGGAGTTAGCGTACGTGTCGTATTGAATTGCAAAAAACCTAGATGTCGCTCACGTCATGCTCGCGAATCACCACAAAGGGGACAGGCACCTTTGTGGTGGTTTTGGTGATCGACTGTTGGCGCTTATGCGTGCGCGGAGTCCTCGCGGCGTGCCGAGGGCGACATGCAGGTTTTTCGACTATGACTGCCTTCCATGGCACACCTCCTTAAGGCCGGGCGCAGCGCGCTTTGGGTATCTCGTACCCGTTTCAATCCGCCGGTATTTTTGACGAGGGGGTTTGCCGTGTCAACCCCATTGTTCGGAAAATCATCGCCCCTGACAAAGCCCTTACAGAGCGCCATGGCTTCAAAGCGCGCCCGCATCGACGTCCTGCCTGCGCTAAACTGTGAAACACGAACGCCTAATCGAGAGGAGCCCGCATGGAGGCTTACAAGCAAGAATTCATCAAGTTCATGGTCGAGTCCGACGTGCTTAAGTTTGGCAGCTTTACGCTCAAGAGCGGCCGTCAGTCCCCGTTCTTCATGAACGCCGGCGCCTACGTGACGGGCTATCAGCTCAAGAAGCTGGGCGAGTATTATGCCCAGGCCATTCACGACAACTTCGGCGACGACTTTGACGTGCTGTTTGGGCCTGCCTACAAGGGTATTCCCCTGGCCGTCGTCACCGCCATTGCCTATCACGAGCTCTACGGTAAAGAGGTCAAGTACTGCTGCGACCGCAAGGAGGCCAAGGACCACGGTGCCGACAAGGGCAACCTGCTGGGCTATGAGCCTCAGGACGGCGATCGCGTGATCATGGTCGAGGACGTCACCACCTCTGGCAAGTCCATCGACGAGACCTATCCTAAGGTCATGGCTGCCGCCGATGTTGAGATTAAGGGCCTGATCGTCTCGCTCAACCGTATGGAGGTCGGCAAGGGTGGCATTACCACTGCGCAGAAGGAGATCGAGGCCAAGTACGGTTTCCCCGTTGCCTCCATCGTGAGCATGGCTGAGGTCGTCGAGACCCTTTACAACCACGAGATCGACGGCAAGGTCGTTATCGACGACGAACTCAAGGCCGCCATCGACGCCTACTACGAGCAGTACGGAGTCCGGGAGTAGTTACGCGGTTTTAGCAAACCGCGTAACGGCTTGACGCTGCGCGGGCCGCATTTGGACAATCTGACGTTCAACTTCAAGGGCGCGACCAGAAGGTCAGCGCCCTTTCGTTTCACGTCACCTTGTCTCAAATGCG
>CABUBZ010000048.1 GCA_902489945.1 uncultured Collinsella sp. | reverse complement strand
CCAAGGCCTGCCGCGCCGGCCGCACCGTCAAGGCAGACATGGGCGAGCTCTTTTGGCTCGACGAGAACGGCAACGAGAAGCGCCACGGCTTTATCATCATCGCCGGATCGGGCTACGACGCCGAGATCATGATGAAGGCCGCCCCCACCAAAAACGACATCGGTGAGATCGCCTACTTCCTGTCCGCGCTCGCCACGCCCAATCCCACGGTGGCGCACTTTACCATTGAGCATGACGGCATTGTCGAGGAGCTCGACGGCATCTGCTGCATGGCAGGCAACACCTCGGTCATCCAAAACGACATCAATCTGTTCCCCGACTGCCGCATGAACGACGGCATGGTGGACATCGCAGTCATCGAGCCCGTGCGCACCGTGCAGCTGCTGCCCACCGTGATTACCGCCGCGCTCGACCCCGCCGGCAAGGTGCTCGGCCGCCCGCAGTTCAAAATCATCCAGACCAAGGAAGCCAAGATCACCTGCACGCCGTCGCTGGGCATGCAGTTCGATGGCGAGATTATCTCCAGCAACTCCGGCGTCTTTGGCGCCCGCGCGCTTCCGCAATGTCTCGACCTCATCGTCGACGAATTCTCACCGCTCGGTAAATAGGAGGACCCCATGAACGACAATCCCCTGCTCGGCTTTATCGTCATTGTTCTGGCCATGCTCGTCGGCTATGCGATCAACGTGATCCACCGTCGGAAGAAGTAATTCCACATTGGTATGATATTCATCCAATTATCGTCTCCCCCGCTGTTTATGCATTTGCCAAACAGCGGGGGATTTTCATTTTTGGTATTTCCAGACGCTTTATCCAGATGAAGTAATTGCAGGGAGTCTTTATTAAAGTAAAGCTACAAACTGAGTATATTTAACCGCTCATCGCATATTTCATTACGCTTATCGAGTAAGTATCTTTCATAGATGAATATTGTTTCCAGTTCGTTACGCTAGTGGGGTGTCTTTATTGGCTGAAGCCCTCTGGCGACAGAGGGCTTTCGCACGCTGGGAGGGATTATGAGGAAAACTCACCCCGTCAACGCGCTCAAGAAGCTAGGCATAGGCCTCGCCTTTGGAGCTGCAACCATCATGTCCATGCCGACCTCTGCGCTCGCCTGCACGCAGATGTACATGGGCAGAGATCTAACGGCCGACGGCAACACGTACTACGGCCGTGCCGAGGACTTTGATACGCGTTACCTCAAACACTTCGGCATCGAGCCCTCACATGGCCCCGGCTATATCTACGGCTCAGACGAGTCCAACTTCACATACACCTCGACCAAGACCACGTATCGTTATAGCTACGTGCGCGATCATCCTTCGCAGTGGCACGGACGCTGGGATGCCTACTCCGAGGCCGGCATCAACGAAATGGGCGTATCCTGCTCTGCCACGCTAAGCACCAGTATGAATGCAGATGTCGAAGCCGTGGACCCTCTGACGAAGGGCTTGGGTGAGTATAGCTACGCGAGCGTCATCTTGGGCGAAAGTGCCACGGCCCGCGAGGGCGTCAAGCTGATCGGCAGCCTGATCGATAAGCAGGGCGTCTACTCCAACGACCAGATCATCATCGCCGACAACAACGAGACCTGGCTGTTCGCCGCGCTTTCCGGCCATCAGTGGATCGCCATGAAGCTCGCCGGCAACGTGGCCTCACTCAATCCCAATATTGGCAGTCTTAACTACGATGTCGCCCTCAATGACACCGAGAATTGCCTCCATTCTGAGAAGATCCAGTCCATGCCCGAAGAAAATGGTTTCGCCGAGTACACCGACGGCAAGTTCGATGTCGCCAAAACCTATGGCGAAAGCCTCGCCGATTCCGGCGTTCACCAGTGGTCCCGCTATGTCCAGGGCCGCAACTATTTTGGTAGCCCGCTGACCAAAGGCACAGATTACGACATTATCACAGTTAAGAGCGATGATTATCCTGACCAAAAGGGAGCCATGGTCAGCGAAATCCAGCCCCTGTTCTTCAAACCTGGCAAGTCTGGTTGGAGCACTTTCGAGTTGATTCGCGCCTTCGGCAACCGCGGCGAGAACGTCCCCGGCCTCAACGCGAACACTGATGGTGTTTATTGCATTGGCAGTGAGCGTAACACCGAGATCAACCTCTTCCAGATTCGCAACGGCCTCGATCCCCAGGTTGCAACCATCCAGTGGGAGATGCTCTCGCGCGCCGAGTTCTCCGTTGCCATACCGCTGTACTCCGCTCTGATGACTGAGGTTAGCCCGTACTTCAGCGATCAAACTGTCTCCTTCGATCACTGCGACGAAGCGGACATCGTAAACAACGAGGAGCCCGAGAATTCCATCAACTACGTCCTCATGGACATTAGCTCCCTTTGCTTCGAGAACCGCGCCACCCTCGCCACCGGCGTCCGCACCTACCTCGATGCCCTGCAAAACGAGCTCATCGAGCAGAACAAGGAAGTTGACGCCGCCATGCTGGCCGAGACGACCACCGAGGGCCGCACCGCCCTGGCCAACAAGGCCGGCAAGGCTGCTACCGAGAACACCTACAAGAAGTGCAAGGCCCTGCTCCAGGAGATGCGCGCCTATCAGAAGGCCGGAGACTTTGACCAGCCCTTCACCCCAAGCGACCTGAACACCGAGACCAAAGGCCTCAAGGAGTCCATCACCTACGCCCAGGACGCTCTTGCCACCGATCCGGTCACCCCGGATCAGCCTGGTACCCCCGAGCAGCCTGGCACTCCCGAGCAGCCCGGTACCCCGGATCAGCCCAGCAAGCCTGAGCAGCCCGCTAAGCCCGAGCAGCCCGCCACCAAGCCCGAGAAGCCTGGTAAGTCGGATACCACGACCACGGTAACCACCAACAAGACGAACACCAAGGGCGGCCTGCCCACCACTGGCGATCGTTTTGATGGCCGCATGGTGGCCGCATTCGCCATCGCTGGCGTTGCCGTCATCTCCGCAGGCGGTTATATCCTCTATCGCCGCAACAAGGAGTAATCCCTCACTGGTGCGGGCGGGATGGCACGGTTCGTCCCGCCCGCCTTTTTGACCGGCGGGAAACACCGGGAAACACCGCTGAAATCTTTTCAAAAAAGATTTCCCCGCAAACACTTTGCTGTGCTAGAGTGCAGCGCAACAGCAATCAGGTGCTACTGCGCCACGGCATCACGAAAGGAGCCACCGATATGAAGAACACGATGAAGTCCCTCAACAACTGGTGGTGGCGTGATGCGAATACGATCGGTCGACAGTGAGTCCCTCACGCCTGTTTTTGCGCTCTAGGTGATTGGAAGGCCTCCGGTTTCGACCGGGGGCCTTTTTCTATCTCGAGCCCGATCGCATTCGCATCACGCGCCTCCGCTTTACTCTTGTACTCCCCTTCCGAAAGGATTTTCACCATGTCTCAGAACACCACCGCCACCCAGCCCCGCACCGTCCAGACCGCCGATCGCGGCAAACTCGACGTCCGCGCCCTCGTCCTGCTCGCCATCCTGCTTGCCGCCGGCTTCATCCTCAACTTCACCGTCGGTAAGGCCATCTCGGGCATCTCGGGCGGCATGATCAGCCCCGAGTTCATCATCTCGGCCTTCTGCCTCACCATCCTGGTCGTGCGCCCCAACATCGGTCAGGCACTCGTCATCGGCCTTATCTCGGCCGCCGTGATCCAGATCACCACCACCTCGCCGTTCATCGATTTTGCCGCCGAGGGCATCGCCGCCATGCTCATGGCCGCCATCGTCAACGCCGCCGGCAAGAAGGGCCAGGTTAAGCCCGCTGTCGCTATTGTCGCCACCTTCGTGACCACCTTTGTCTCGGGCGTTATCTTCATGGTCATCAAGATGGCTATGCTCGGCGTGGTGGGCGAGCTCGCTGCCGCTATGCTACCTGTCGTCGCCATGACCGCCGTCTTTAACGCCATCCTGGTCGGCGCCCTCTACCTGCCCATCCAGAAGGCCCTCAAGCTCAACTAACCCGCTCGGCTTTATGAGCCACCCCATCTTGGCGTTCATTCGTCGCTCGCGCACCCAAGTACGCTTCGCTCCTCTTTCGCGCCAACCTGGGCCCCTCATAAAGCCGTCTCCGTGCTCCATTATTCAAAATTAATCCCCTTTTCGATTTAACCCCTTTCGTGGGGGTCTAGGACACGCTTATCTCAAATCACACCTTAAGGAGAACATCATGGCCACCAACACTCAGGCTCGTACCATTTCTGCCAACGCCGCTTCCGACAAGGGTATCCTCGACATTACCTCACTCGTCCTGCTCGCCATCCTGCTTGCCGCCGGCTTTATCCTCAACATGACCGTCGGCAACGCGCTTGCCGCAACGGGTATCAAGCCGCAGTTCATCATTGCCGCCTACGCCCTGGCCATCGCACTCACGCAGGCGAGCTTTGCCCAGGCAGCCATCTTTGGCATCCTGTCGGCCGCCGTCATCCAGATCACCACGTCAATCCCCGGCCTCAACTTTGTGACCGAGCTTGCCGGCGCGCTGACGATGGCGGCGCTCGTTAAGTCCAACATCGGCGGCAGCAAGCTCAACCCCTTCATCGCCGGCCTGCTCACTACCTTGGTCTCGGGCGCCCTCTTCGCCGTCCTGGGCACCGTCATCATGGGTGCCGCGCTGCCCACGGCACTCGCCAAGGTGCCCATCGTGCTCGGCACCGCCGTCTTCAACGCCGTCGTGGTCCAGGCCCTCTTCTTCCCCCTGCGCAAGGTGCTCAACAAATAGCCTAATATTATGGACAGGCCGCGCACTAGCGGCCCCATCAACAAAGACTGTCCCAAACAGCTAGCTTTTGGGGACGGTCTTAAACAACTGGTCATTTAAGAACGTCCCCAATAGCTATGAAAGGTATCCATGGAAACGATCATCAACGTCGACGATGTCTCGTTCTCCTATGGCACGCAGGCCGAGCAGGCGCTTGGCCACATTTCGCTCAGCGTGAACAAGGGAGATTTCATCGGCATCATCGGGCCTTCGGGAGCCGGCAAATCAACACTTACCGCCTGCCTGTCAGGCGCCGTGCCCCACCACTACACCGGCGCCTTTTATGGCTCCGTGTTAGTTGACGGCCACGACACCTGCGAGGTCTCGCTCACCGATGTGTCACAGATTGTCGGCAGCGTGTTGCAGGACATAGACACGCAGATGGTCGCCTCGGTCGTCGAGGACGAGATGCTCTTTGGCCTGGAGAACTTTGGCGTCCCCCACGATCAGATCGAGCAGCGTGTAAACGAAACGCTCGAGACCGTCGGTATCAGCGACCTGCGCGACCGCGAGATCGCCACGCTTTCGGGTGGCCAAAAACAAAAGGTTGCCATCGCCGCCATCCTCGCCATGCGCCCCCGCGTACTGGTGCTCGACGAGCCCACCGCAGCACTCGACCCCGCCAGCTCCACGCTGGTCTTCGAGACCTTGCGCGAGGCAAACCGCACACTTGGCATCACTATCGTGGTCGTTGAGCAAAAGGTCGCCCTGCTCTCGGAGTACTGCAACCGCGTGCTCGTGCTCAACCATGGCGAAATCGCGCTGCAGGGCGAGCCGCACGAGGTCTTTGCGCATACCGATGAGCTCCGCACCATCGGCGTCGACTGCCCCCGCGTCACACGCATCTTTAACAGCCTTGAGGCCGATGGCCTGGCAAGCGGCACCCCTTGCTTAGATGTCGATGAGGCCGAGCGCCTGATTTCGGGCATCGTCGACCCCGCACACGCCGCCAGCGACGCCCAAGCGCCCGCGGGCTCCCCGCATGCCCCGTCGTTGCGCCCTCATGCCAAGGACGCCGAACCCGTGCTCACCTTCGATCACGTTGAGTTTGCCTATCCCAATGGCGGCGCCGCTGTACACGACCTTAACCTGACCCTCTACCCCGGCGAGCTCGTGGGCATCGTCGGCCAAAACGGCGCCGGCAAGACCACGCTTACCAAACTGCTCACGGGCCTGCTTAAGCCCGCCTCGGGCAGCGTGCGCGTTACGGGCCTGGACACCGCCGCGGTCCCCACGAGTCGCATCGCCCGCGAGGTCGCAACGCTCTTCCAAAACCCCGACCGCCAGATCTGCAAGGATACCGTGCTCGACGAGGTCGCTTTTGGCCTGGAGCTTGCCGGCATCGACCGCGCCGAGGCCCTGCGTCGTGCCCAGCTCGTCATCGACCGCTTTGGCCTGCCCGCCGACGAGGCGCCTTTCTCGCTTTCGCGCGGCCAGCGACAAATGGTGGCGCTCGCCTCCGTCGTAGTGGTTGAGCCCAAGATCGTAGTGCTCGACGAGCCCACGAGCGGCCTTGACTACCGTGAGTGCATGACCGTCATGGAAACGGTGCGCACCATGGCAGAGCGCGGCTGCGCCGTGATCATGGTCTGCCACGATATGGAAGTCGTTTCCGACTTTGCCGAGCGCATCGTTGTGATGGCCGACGGCCGTATCCTCGACCGCGGACGCACGCACGAGTTGTTCTCGAACATCGAGCTCATGCAGCGTGCCTACGTGGAGCCTCCCCAGGTCATTGAACTCTCGCGCCGCTTGGCATCCTCCGTCTCCCCCGCTTTTGCGCAGGTGAGCGAGGTTACCGATATCGTTCGCATTACCGAGGAGATGGTCCGTCGTGGTTAACGTCATCGACTATATGCCGGGCGACACGCTGTTGCATCGCCTGAACCCCGTCGTCAAACTGGGCCTTGCCGCCGCCATCATCATCGGCATCTTCCTGTCCGACACCTATGTTGCGCTGTTGGGCTTTTTGGCACTCACCCTTGCGCTGGGCGCCTACGCCGGCGTCGTCAATCGCCTGTTCTCGCTGCTCAAGCTGCTGATTCCGCTCGCGCTCATCATGCTGGTGCTGCAGTTGGCATTTATGCGCGACGGCAATGTGGTGTGGGGCTTTATCACCGACACGGGCCTTATCACTGGATCGAAGGCCTGCCTCCGCCTGCTGGGCGTAGCGTTGCCACTCATCCTCATGCTCATGGTGACCAAGCTCAACGACCTTGCCAACGCCTGCGTCGAGGTACTGCACGTACCGTATCGCTACGCCTTCACCTTTACCACGGCACTGCGTTTTGTGCCGGTGTTTGGCCAAGAGATGAATGCCATCATGGAGGCGCAGACCGCGCGCGGCGTCGAGTACGACACCAAGAACCCCATCAAGAAGCTCAAACTCATGCTGCCGTTGTGCGTGCCGCTGCTTATCTCGAGCGTGGGCAAGACCGACGCCACCGCGCTTGCCGCCGAGCAGCGCGGCTTTTATCTGCGCACGCGCGCCAGCTCGTACAAGCGCTATCCCATCAAGGGTCTGGATGTCGCCGTGCTCGCCATCAGCGCCGCCCTCATTGTCCTCGGTTTCCTGTTCTAGCTCATCGTCAGCACCAACCGCCTAATGCAAAAGGCCTCGGCTCGCACCAAACGAGCCGAGGCCTTTACTGTTTCCCCAGATAAAACCTACCAAAATAAACCTGTCCCTTTTTGGTAGGCATGGGGCTAGAGGCGGTAGGGAGCGCCGCTGCGAATGATGGATTCACGCACCAAGACGTCCATGGCGTCGAGGGTAATCTCGGGCATCTCGCGGTACTTCTGCAACACTGAGAGCTCCGTGCAAGCCAAAATGACGCGATCGCAGCCGCTGCGGGCGAACTCCCACATCACGCGGTCGAACTTGTCCATATCGGGCTCGCGTCCGGCTTTGACGTCGTCGTAGATGAGCGACATCACGTCGGCCTGACGCTTCTCGCTGGGATAGACGACCTCGACGCCCGCAGCCTCGCATTCGCGCCCATAGACGCCCGCGCCCACGGTGCCGTCGGTGCCCATGATGCCGATCTTGCGCACCGGCTCTGCCGGAATGCTCAGGTTGGGATCGAACTCGCACTCCCCCATCACCGCACCGGCCAGAGCATAGCGCACCGACTCGCGCGGCATGTGGATAATCGGCACCTTCGTAAACGACTGGATCTGGTCGTAGAAGTAATGTGACGTGTTGCAGGGAATGGCGATGTGCGCACAGCCCAGCGATTCGAGTGCCTGGGCACACTCTTTCATGGTCGCCAGCAGCTCGGCATGCTCACCGGTCTTGATGGCCAGCGTGCGGTCGGGCATGGTCGACTTGGAAAGCACCGCCATGTCGATATGCTCCTGGTCGCACGTAGCCGCCGTATGGCGCACCACCTGGTCGTAGTAATACGACGTGGCCTCGGCGCCCATGCCGCCGATAACTCCCAGCTTTTCCATCGCCGCCTCCTTGGTGACGCTTGCGCAATTGCGCGTATCATACCCGCGCCCGCCCGATGTAAACCGGACGGGCGCCTCACTCATCTACTTGTAATACGTCTTGAACAGCTTAAAGTGACGCAGCTTGGTGTGCCACATGCGCAGCCAGCGGTTAAAGACAAAGTCGCCCTTCATAAACGAAGGGTCGGCGCCCTTGCCTTCCCTATCTAGGCGATGCACCTTAGCGCGCAGCTCGGGATCCTTGACATACTTGTCGACGACACCCATGGGGACGACCATCCACAGTGCCTCGTCCTGCGCCGTCACAAACTCCGGCTCAAACGGGCGGTTGAACACATACTCGTCTACCACGTACTTGGCAACGTTAAAGCCGCTGTTGGTGACATAGTAGTTGCTGCGGCCCTGACGGGTATTGAAGTCGAAGAACTTAAACGAGCCATCGCGCTCGTCATACTTCACGTCAAAGTTGGAATAGCCCACAAAGTGAAGGTCCTCGAGCAGCTTGCGCACGCCACCCATAAGCTCGTCATTGGGCTCGGTGATGATACAGGCATGGTTGCCAACGCCATGGGGCTGATGCTCCTCGAGCAGCACGTGGCCCAGGCACATCATGCGTACCTTACCGTTGCGATCGGAATAGCTGGTGAGCACGCGCATGTACTCGTCGTTGCCGGGCACGCGGTCCTGCAAGATCAGGTCGTCGGTGTAGCCGCTGGCATAGGAGTCACGGATAACCTGCTCCAGCTCGGCGCGATCGGCAATCTCATAAGCCTTCTTCTGGCCCTCGAACTCATGCTGCCACCACATGATGCCGTCGGACGGCTTCAGGATCATCGGGAACGGGAAGTCGATCTGGTCGAGCACTTCGGCCGGCGCCTCGCCTTGCGCATTGAGCATCTGCGCAGTAAAGGTAAAGGTGTGCGGATACGGCACGCCATGCTTCTCGCACAGCTCGTAGAAGATCTCCTTCTTCTGGCACTGCTCGAGCATGCTGTAGGGTGCATAGGGCGCAACGATGTTATCCGCCAGCTCATCGGCATCCTTTGCCTGGGCCACCAGGGCAACATAGTTATCGCCGCAGCCCATCAGGACGATCGTCTTATCGGCATGCGCCTGGGCAATGCCGTTGACGGTCTCGAGCATCACGGGCATGGTATCGATGTCGACATTGGGCGTGTAGTCGATAATCTGGCTTCGATACGCAGGGCCCGTCTGATACTTGCCAAAGACCAGACTCTTGACCTGATACTCTTCGTAGAAGGCGCGCGCCACCGAATAGGCGTTGATGTCGCCACCGAGCAGCACGGGAATGAACTCGCGCTCTGTAAATTGCAATGCCATGGAAACTTCCTATCATGAACTGCCCGCACAACGGGCGGTCTTAGTGCAACCGATTCATTCTAGCGTGCCAAACCGCCAGCACCCAAAGTTCCACCGTATCTATGGCAATCGGATGATCAGACTCGAGCAAAGACGGCCCTCACCGCTGTACGACAACGGGCAATGAACCTACCGTTGTTGTAGGATTCAACATATTGTCATCCTCAAAGCGAAAGGCGCACGCGTGCCCCAAGAACATCTGACCGACAACCCAATCCTTGACGCTGCAAAACGCGAGCTAGCGGAACGTTATCAAACGACCGCTCCCCTACGCACCGCCAGCAACGCCTACGAAGGACCCGCCCGCATCGTTTCGATCAACACGTCGGCGCACAAAGGCACACGCAAGTCACCCGTCTCCGATGGGCACGACACCGTCATTGAGCAGTTTGGCCTCGCTTCCGATGCACACGCCGGGCACTGGCACCGCCAAGTCTCGTTTTTGGCCGCAGAATCAATCCAGACTGCCCAGCATCGCGGGCTCGATGTGCACGAAGGCGACTTTGGGGAGAACTTCACCACACAAGGTATCAACCTGCTTTCGCTCCCCCTGGGCACACAGCTCAAGATCGGCAACGACGTTCTGGTCGAGATCAGCCAGATCGGCAAAGTCTGCCACACCCGCTGCGCTATCTACCATCTCGCCGGTGATTGCATCTTTCCCCACGAGGGCATTTTCGGTGTGGTGCTTCGAGGCGGAGAGGTGCATGTCGGAGACGATATCCAAACAGTCAAGCTCGGCGACGGCACGTGTTCTTTCACCCCAGCCGAGGCGCTCGAAGAAATTGAGCAGGCTCGCCAGAAGGGCACGCTGTAGTTATAAAACCCCACGTTGAGATGGCTTTTGCAGCCCAAAACTCCTCTCAAACAGGGCTCTGTAACGTTAAAGTTGAACTCTATGGTTTCTCAACAATTCACTATAACTGCAGGTCAAAGCCAAAGCCTCAAGTTCAACTTGACCCTTTGGAACCTTTAAGGTTCAAGTTAAGGTCGAAAGCAGTAGTAGAATACCGTTCGAACCATAACCTACGATTGATTGCAGAGGGATTGGATGCAGCATTCGAATCATCGCGTCGCAGCGCTCATCGCGTCGAAGCCAGCTCGTATCATCACGAGCGCCGCACTCGCTGTCGCACTGACTGCCACGCCGATGCTCTCCCCCGTTGCGGCATATGCCGCCTCGCAGGCAACGCAGGATCAGCTTTCCGCCGCGCAGCAAAAAATCGAAGCCGCCACGAGCGCCTACAACGATGCCCGCACCAAACTCGACGACCTGCAAAAGCAGATCGACTCCAATGAGGCAAGCATCGAGGAAATCGAGGCTAAGCTTCCCGAGCAGCAGGCCAAGGCAAGCTCCGCCATGCGCGATCTGTACAAGTATCAGAAGGGCACCAATCCCATCGTGAGCTTCCTGGTCAACGCACAGAGCCTGGGTGAGTTCATCACGACCTGCAAATACACCAACCAGATCACGAGCTCGAGCGTCGACGAGATCGAACAGCTCAATAACATGCAAACCGAACTCGAGCAGAACAAGGCTGAGCTCCAGCAGGCCAAGTCTCAGCTTGAGGCAGAGCAGAAAAACGCCGAGGATGCGCTGGCGCAGGCCCAGCAGCTCCGCAGCGAGGCACAGGCAAAAGCCGAGCAGGAAAATGCCGCCGAGCTTGCCAAGCTTGAGGCCGATAAGGCCGCTGCCGCCGAGAAGCTCTCGGGCGAGGGCGTAAGCGGCAGCAATTCCAGCAGCCAGGCCACCAACACCAACACCACCATCGACACCACGGTGAACAACGCCAATACCGGTAGCTCCGATTACGATTCGTTCATTAATGAGTGGACGAGCCGCATCGACAATTATCTCGCCGGCTCCCCCATGGCAGGCCAGGGCTATAACTTTGCCGTCGCCGCTTGGAATACCGGTGTCGACCCCCGTTGGTCCCCCGCCATCGCCTGCATCGAGAGCACCAAGGGCGCTTATTGCGCCAATTCTTACAACGCCTGGGGCTGGAGTGCCCGTGGCGGCGGTTGGCGCAGCTTTGGCAGCTGGAGCGAGGGCATCTCCGCTCACGTTGCCTATCTGGGCGCCAACTACGGCTCCACCCTTACCCCGGCAGCAGCCAAAAAGTACTGCCCGCCCACGTGGCAGGACTGGTACAACAAAGTCGCCGCTCAGATGAACCGCATCTAAGTGCAACTGCAAAGGGCCCCAATGGGGCCCTTTTCTTTTAGGTAGCGGAGGTATCGACGACGCCGGTCGCATTGGCAACCGCGACTATGACGATCATGCATAGGAGCAGCACACCCAATGCCTTGAGCAAGAGCTTCGCGAGCTTCTTGCCGCGATAGCTGTCGAGCAATGCGAATCGCCGACGAAGACGGCGCTTATCGAGCAGCGCAAAATGCATAAGCACCATAAGGCCATCGACAAAGAAAAAATACTCGATTATGAGAAGCCACGTCGGGTAGCTTTGGTTTGCTCCCGTGGGGTGAAAGACGGCAAAGTGGCTACCGGCAAAGAACACAAGCAGCGAGAAGCAGACGAGCGTATTCCAAATGCGCCCCAGAGACTCCGGAACGCGAGAGAGCAGACCGCATGCAGCGGAGGCGGCAGGGCCAGGAAGCCCTGCGGGTTTCTGGAGCCCTTGGGACGCCAACACTGTCTCCGAGTCTGGAGTACGGACAGGCGCAGGCGCAGGAGGCCGCACGGGGCGACTCAGATCGTATGCCGCGCGCGTCGCCCGTCCCAATGCTTCCGCACTCGCAAAACGCTTGGCCGGATCGAGCGCCATCGACATGCAGACGGCATCGGAAAGTGGAGTGGGAATACCGCGCGCCTCGCATTGCTCGCGCATGTCGAGCCCTGGTTTAGGGTCGACTCCCGTCAAGCAGAAGAACAACAGGGCGCCCAGCGCGTACACGTCGCCGCGCACACTCGTCTGCCCAAACCCATACTGCTCGGGCGGCGCATAGGGTCGCGTGCCAAACTTGACGGTGTCGGCATCGGCGCCATCGCGCCATACGCGCGCGATCCCCAAGTCGATAATCACCAGCGATGAAAATGTCAGGCCGTCATCAGGCGTATAGTTGGCACCTGTCACGATGATATTCGACGGCTTGAGGTCGCGATGGATCACCGGCGCCGACGTCTCCCCCGCTATTGCAAAACCGGCGTGGAGCTCGCCCACGGCATCGCATAGGGCAGGATACAATTCACGCGCATAATCGGGGGTGGCTCCCAGACGGTCCACCAGCGCCCCGAGCGTCTCCCCTTCGATGTATTCCATAACCACGTTGAGCTCGTCGCCCACACGACGACAATCGACGATTCTGGGCAGGTGCTCAAAACGCCTGCCTGCCCGCTGAGCGGCAAACAGACGCTCGTATGCCCCGCCGATTTGAGCCGAAGCATCGATGCGTTTACGGACAAAGGGGCCGAGCGAACCACCGCCGGTTCCTTCAAAGTACACGAGCTCGGTTGCTTCAACGGACGAGCGCTTAAGTACACGCTCCACGCGATAGCTGTCGTCGCGATCGAGCGACGCCAGGTGCTCGGCAAGCGCTGCGGTCAGCTCGTCATCGGAATATGTTGGGCTCTGAGTATCCATAGCCTCCATCATAGCGCAGGGCGCAGACACCCCATGGCATCCGCGCCCCGTTCGTTTGCATCGTTGTTCGACAGCTCTACCGGCTCAGATATCAGCCGCTAACTCACCGTCTCCTCGCCAAAGCGATACAGTTCCTCGTTGATCTTTTGGAGACTGCACCCGCGATCGATGCAAAAGATGATAATCGCATCGCGGCGGTCCTTGCAGTTAAGGACGCTTACCCCGGCAGCCGTCAGCGCACGGTTGGTCTCTTTGAGCGTCAGCGCCATCGCAAAGGCAATCTGCAGCACCTTATTGCGACTCGGATGACGCGCACCGGTAAAGATCTGATAGCCAAAGGTCTCATTGAGATCAGCCATACGGACCACGCGCGAGCGCTCCAAGCCCTTTTCCTGCAGTAGCTGCTTCAGGTAGTCCGAAAGCGACGGGGCGGCAAAGTCGTGCTCCCTGATATAGCCATCGATGTTCGGCGCATCGAGAAGCTCATTGAGCAACTCCTCGGTCAGCTTTTTATCGGACATACGACTTCACCTCCCCCAGTGCATGCAACATGCTAGAAACCGCTTACGTCCGAACGCTCCCAGCTAGCAACCTGGTCGGGAGACACCGTACCCAGCGCCTCGAACTTCCAGGAGCCGCCCGCCTTCAGATGATTGGTGTTTGCAAGAGCCGTTCCAACCTGGTTGCCATCGGCATCATACAGAACATATTCAATCTGAATGTAGCTCTTTTCCTTGTCCGTGTTATTGGTCAGGGTGCCCGTGATCTTATAGGTAAACTGATTGGAAGTGTCTTCAGCCTCGTCAGCAATGGTATACGGTTCTTGCGGTTCTTTTTGCTCCTCAGCCTGCCGTGTCGTCTCGGCAGGTTTTGCCGAATCGCTCGCAGACGAATCGGTTGAGTTGCCGCCCATAGAGCCCACGGCACCGACAATAACCAGCACCACGATGATGCCTAGGACAATCTTACCGATTGGCTTCTTTCCCTCTTTTGCCATTATTCATCCTTCCTACGATCCGGCTACCGTGCCGGTACACAGCACATCGTAGGAAGGATTGAACTTGAATTCATTAGCTGAGAGCTAAGGCTGCGGTAAACGACCAATGCAGTTATCCAAACGCCGAGTAAACGCACTGCGCGCGACCGTCTGCCGGCAGCGATCAACCCACCGTGACGGATTCCCCGGTAAAGGCACTGATCATCAACAGGATAAAGAAGGCCAAATAGCTGATGCTCAGCAGGTAGGCGATGACCAAAAAGGCAATCCATCCTACATTGGTCTTACCGTCGGCGCGGCGCTGTTCACGACTGCGATAAAGCCAAATCGTCACGCCGATGGCGGTGATAAACAGCACAAGTGCTGCCGCGGCAAGCCCGGCAAGCGCAAACATCACGCCAATGCTCACAGCAATAACCGGAAGCAGCAGCAAACCGCACCCGCATCCACCCGGACTATATACGGCAGACTGTCGGCGTCGTTCCATCGTCACTCCATCACAAGCAATCGTTTATAGACATCGAGGCCTTTGAGTAGGATTTCCTCGTCGAAGAGCATGCTATCGGTATGCAGAGCGCTTGTGGCATAGGCGGGGCAGCCATCCGAATCACTCGGGTTGTCTTGGCCCTCTGGCATACCCGTGCCCAGCAGGAAAAACACGCCCGGCAAATGGCGCTGATAGAACGCGAAATCCTCGGCAATTAACAGCGGCTCCTCCATAAGCTGCAGCCCGGGCAAGGCAGGCGCGACGCTGGCAAATAGCTCGGGGTCGTTGTCGACCGGCGGATAGCCCTCGGCAAAGTCGAGATCGTACGTGCAGCCCGTTGCAGCGCAGGCATCGTCCAGCACGCGGCGCACGCCCTCGCGTGCCCGGTCGAACATGTCGTCTGTAAACACACGCAGGCTGCCGGCAACATGGGCCTCCCCCGCCACCGCATTGCAGACGGTGCCTGCCTGCAGCAGGCCGAACTTGCCAATGCAGGGCTCATCGGCACCCAGCTCATCCATCAGTTCGCGCTCGGCAACCAAGAACTTGGCAGCCGCCAGCGCCGCATCGTGCGACTCCTCGACCGGAACGCCATAGGTCTTAGCAATATGGATGCTCGTCCCGTGAATATGAATGTGTGTCTCACTCGAACGCGCCAGCAACGGACCGGAGCAGCTCGCCAACGTGCCGGTGGGCAGATCGGGCCACACATGGAAGCCAAAAATGCGGTCGGCCCCATAGCGCTCGAACACACCGCTCTCGCATACCGTCTTGGCACCACCGGTCGTTTCCTCGGCCGGCTGGAACACAAAGAGAACATTGCGCCTAATGGCGCCCGGATGCTCGCGAATCGTACGGTCGACATACGTCGCGGCGGCAAGCGCCATGGCCATGTGTCCGTCATGTCCGCAAGCGTGCATCTTGCCGGGATGGGTTGAGGCAAAGGCCGCTCCCGTCGCTTCCGCGATGGGCAGCGCATCCATATCGGCGCGAATCGCCGTGGCATGCGCGGCATCAACGCCGGCGTCGAAGAAAGCACAGACGCAGCTGGGGCACGGATGGGTCACTTCGCAGGTGAGCGGTGCCAGCACGCCCTCGATATAGGCAATGGTTTGCGGAAGATCGAAATCGAGCTCCGGAATGCGATGGAGATCGCGGCGATAGCGACGGAGTTCTTGGAGCTCGGTCATAGAGGATCCCTTCGTGAGGCACATCTGTTGCAACTTATTGTGATACAGGATTGTGGCGCACATGTTTCCAGCATATCCCTGCATTTTTTAAACGTTATATACGAATACTCTTGTTTGGTAAAGTGCAACGTGGTAGGGTCGTTACCACTTGATAGAGGCGCGGGCACGAAGAACCGCGGGCGAGCCGGCAGGCTTTGACCCCGTG
>CABUBZ010000047.1 GCA_902489945.1 uncultured Collinsella sp. | reverse complement strand
GCCGCCGCCTCGGGGGCATTGCCGATGTTGTTGAAGAACAGGCAGGCCGTGCCAGAGGGGAAGACGAGTGTGGGGACGCCGCATCCGCGCATCTGGTCGAGCACGTTGGAGACGGTGCCGTCGCCGCCCGAGACCACCACGCGATCGAACTCGCGCACGTCCGCCACGGCGTCTTCGGGCTCCATGCCATCGCCGATAAAGCGCATCACGACCTCGTCGCCGCCCTGTGCGAGGGCGTGCGTGAATGCGTAGATTTCATCTGAGCTGGGGCCCGATGCCGGGTTGTGGATGATAAGGCAGCGCATACTTACGTTCCCGTTCTGTGACTAACCGAGTATAGTTGTAAGGCAATGCCGATATCCTACCCGTGTTTTTCGGGCCTAACCTTATTCGATGGGTTGATATGTACATTTCCACACATCAGGCTCTACTCGACTTTTGCCAGCGCGCCCGCGAGTTCGACGCGATTGCCGTCGATACCGAGTTTTTGCGCGAGCGCACGTTCCATCCGCGTCTGTGCCTGGTCCAGATTGCCACCCCTGCCGAGAGCGTCGCGGTCGACCCCCTGGTGATTGGCGACCTGTCACCGCTCGCCGAGCTTATGGCCGACGAGAGCGTGACCAAGGTGTTCCACGCTTGCTCGCAGGATATGGAGGTCATGCTCCATACCGTGGGCGTGCTGCCGCGTCCTATTTTTGACGCGCAGGTGGCTGCCGCCTTTTTGGGCGAACGCCAGCAGATTTCGTACGGCGCGCTCGTGCAGACGTTTTGCGGCGTCTCTCTGCCCAAGACTGAGTCACTGACCGACTGGTCGCGCCGTCCGCTGACCGACAAGCAGATCGAGTACGCGATCGATGACGTCAAGTACCTGATCGTCGCCTATACCGAGATGATGAGCCGCCTGCGCGAGCTGGGCCGCGTGGACTGGGTGCTCGACGAGCTACGCCCACTGGCCGACGAGTCGCACTATCGCGCTGATCGTCACGAGGCGTTCCGCAAGGTCAAGCGCATCAACTCCTGCAGCCGCCATCAGCTGGGCATCGCGCGCGAGCTTGCCGCTTGGCGCGAGGACCGTGCCGAGCGACGCAACATCCCGCGCAAGTGGGTCATGTCCGACGATACGCTGCTGGCGCTCGTCAAGCGCAATCCCATGCGCGTCGAGGAGTTCCGCAGTATCCGCGGTACCGACCAGCTGGGGGAGCGCGATGTGGACGGCGCGCTCATGGCCATCAAACGCGGCGCGAGTTGCCCGCACGATCGCCTGCCGCTCATGGTGCGCGGGCACCGTCAGATCTCGCCGGAGCTGGAGAGCGTGACCGATCTTATGTATGCGCTCATTCGCCTGGTTGCCGAGCGCTCGGGCGTGGCGACCTCGGTCATTGCCTCGCGCGACGACTTGGCCGACTACATTGAGCATCCCGAGCAGAGCCCCCTGCGCGAAGGCTGGCGCTTTGAGCTTGTGGGCTCACGCCTGGACGATCTGCTTTCGGGCAATATGGGGCTCACCGTGAAGGACGGAAAGATAGAGCTGCTGTAGGGAAGCCTAGCTGTCTGAGTGGGTAAAATGCCTCCAACGTGTAACTCAATTCGGAGGAATTCGCATGCCCTATTACTATGGATACGGCTTTGGTATCGACCCGCTGTACCTACTGGTTGTTCTTGTCTGCACGGTACTTGGCCTTGCCGCACAGAGCTATATCAACTCGACGTACAAGACGTGGTCCAAGGTTCGCTCGGACGGCGATACGGGCGCTGCGGTTGCTCGCCGCATGCTCGACGCCAACGGTTGCAACGCCGTGGGCATCAAGGGCGTTGCCGGCGAGCTCACCGATCACTACAACCCGCAGGATAACAATCTGTATCTCTCGGACGCCAACCGTTCGGGTGGATCGGTCGCAAGCGTTGCCGTCGCCTGTCACGAGGCGGGCCATGCCGCCCAGCGTCAAAGCGGCTACGCCATGATGCAGGTGCGCAGCGCCCTCGTGCCCGTCGTCAACTTTACCCAGAACACTTGGACCATCGTGCTGCTTATGGGCCTGTTCATGAACATCGCGGGGCTCACGACTCTCGCGTTGGTCTTCTTCTCGTTTAGCGTGCTGTTCCAGCTGGTTACGCTGCCGGTCGAGATCGATGCCAGCCGCCGCGCCGTGGCGTATATCGAGCAGTCGGGCATGAGTTCCAAGCAGGTCAACGGTGCTAAGAAGGTCCTGACGGCAGCTGCGCTTACTTACGTGGCAGCGGCACTCACCTCGATTATCCAGCTGCTCTACCTTATGGCTCGCTACAACAGAAACTCCAACCGATAACAAATTGGACTGGCAGGCGCCGCGGGGATTTGTGTCCTCGTGGCGCTGTACTATGTGTGGGACTTGAATTTGCGCAGGGCCGGAGCCCACGTGCACGATGACGAAAGGAGGCTGCGTGGCAGGCTGGAATCTAACCGGCAACAGCGTTTCCGCCGAGTTCGACGGGTCGGATGAGCAGGAGCGCAAGGAGCTCAGCGTGAGCCAGGCGGTGGAGATTGCCGCTGGCGCGCTCGATGCCATTCCGCAGCTGAGCGTTTTGGGCGAGGTCACGGGTTTTCGTGGCCCCAATGCCCGAAGCGGCCACTGCTACTTCCAGATTAAGGACGACTCGGCCGCCGTCGACTGCATCATCTGGAAGGGCGCCTATCTCAAACGCACCTTCGACTTGCGCGACGGTATGCAGGTGAGCGTTAAGGGCAGCTTCAATCTCTATAAGCCCACAGGCCGTATGAGCTTTGTCGCTCGCTCGTTCTCGCTGGCGGGGGAGGGCCTGCTGCGTCAACAGGTGGCACAGTTGGCCGAAAAGCTGCGCCGCGAGGGGTTGATGGACGAGTCCCGTAAACGTCGCATTCCGGTGTTTTGCTCACGTGTGGCGGTCGTCACCTCGCTTTCCGGCGCCGTGATCGACGACGTCAAGCGTACGCTGCGCCGTCGCAACCCACTTGTCGAGCTCGTTTGCGTGGGCGCCAAGGTGCAGGGCGAGGGAGCGCCTGCCGAGCTTATCGAAGGCCTGCGCCGCGCCGCTGCCATCACGCCGGCGCCCGATTGTATTTTGCTCGTGCGCGGCGGCGGTTCCTTCGAGGATCTCATGACCTTTAACGACGAGGACCTTGCCCGTGCGGTGGCGGCCTGTCCCGTGCCTGTGGTTACAGGTATTGGCCATGAGCCCGATACCTCGATCTGCGACATGGTGAGCGACCGTCGCGCCTCCACGCCAACGGCGGCTGCAGAATCGGTGGCACCGGCCATGACGGAGCTGGCTGATGTACTCGAGGCGCGTCATCAGCGTCTGGGCGCTGCGATGGCATCGATGATCGGTTCGGATCTGGTCGATCTGGAGATGCTCGACCAGCGTGGTCGGCGTGCCTGGGATACCTATACGGCACGCTTGGGCGATGCGCTCGATGCAGCCGCGTGCCGTCCGTGCCTCAACGATCCAACGTTTATGGTCGAGCGTCGCGAGTCGGAGCTCGCCTTGACGGCCGATCGCCTGTCGGGCGCCATTGCGCGTTCGGTCGGGGCTTTCCGCTCCAACTTCGAGCGTCTGCCCGAGCGCTTGATTGCAAGCACCTCGGGGCTCGATGGCAAGCGCCATGCACTCACGCTCGCGAGCTCCCGCCTGGAGCATCAGGGGCGCACGATGTTGAACAAGCCCGCGTCCGACTTGGGCCGTGCGGCAGCCTCGCTCGACGCCCTGTCGCCGCTCAAGGTGCTTGCCCGCGGCTATTCCATCGCATATAGCGATGATGGTGTGGCTACGAGTGCCAAGACCTTTAAGCCCGGCGATGCCATTCGCGTGCGTATGGCGGACGGCAACGTGGAGGCAACCGTCGATGCGGTCGAGTAGGCCGCGTTTCACAGTGATAGACCTTTAGGAAAGGAAACAGATATGGCAGAGAAGACCCCGGTCGAGCAGCTTACGTACAAGCAGGCCTCGCAGGAGCTGGAACTCATTATCCGCAGCTTGGAGTCGGGCGACATGGAGCTCGAGGAATCGCTCGAGAGCTACACCCGCGGCGTCGAGCTCCTCAAGAGCCTGCGTACCCGACTGGCCGATGCCGAGCAGAAGGTCTCGGTGCTCCTTAAGGATGTCAACGGCAACGACGTGCTCGCCGACGGCGAAGCCGCCAACATCGACGACAACCTCTCGTTCTAACCATCCTGGCCAAATATAATTACCTTGGTCTGTGAGAAAGGAACCAGCCATGTGTGATTGCATCTTCTGTAAAATCGCCAACCACGAGATCCCCTCGACTGTTGTCTACGAGGACGACCAGGTCATCGCGTTCGATGACCTCAATCCCCAGGCACCGGTTCATACGCTCGTGATCCCCAAGAAGCACTACAGCGACATCGCTGATAACGTGCCTGCCGAGACCATGGGCGCCATGGCCCATGCCATCCAGGAGGTTGCTAAGGCCAAGGGCCTGGAGGACGGTTTCCGCGTCATCTCCAACAAGGGCGTTAACGCCGGCCAGACCGTCATGCACTTCCACATGCACGTCCTCGGCGGCAAGAACTTGGGCGAGAACCTTATCTGAGATCGTATGGCCCGTCGTCTTGATTGCCTTTGGAGAAACCTGTGCAGTTGTCTCAACTCGAATATCTTCAAGCGGTAGCGAATTATGGCGGCGTGCGCAAGGCGGCTCGCGCCGTTCATGTGAGTCCGCAGGCTGTTTCGTCGGCGATCAAGAAGCTGGAATCTGAGTATCAGGTCGTTTTGCTCGACCGGTCGACGGGCGAGGCCGTTTTGTCTCCTGCAGGGCGAGAGTTTGCGGGACGCGCGCGCGTAATCCTCGCGCAAGTCGATGATCTCAAAAATTACGCTCGGTCGATGGGGCAGGGTGTTTCGCCCGACGGTCATTTTCGTCTTTACGCCCCCTGCCTTCATGGGCGGGGGCGTCTTTTTGACGAAAACTGGTACGACTCGTTTGAGAGTTCGCACCCCCAGATTCACCTCGACGTGTGGCATCAGCCAACGGCTACGTGTTTTGAGTCTCTTTTGCTCGGGATATCGGATGCGGCTATTTCATTCGAGAAGCCACGGGGCAGCGCCCTTTGTTCGAAATACCTGGGTGAAAAGGAGCTCAAGGTTCTTTCGTGTCCGGTTGGCCATCGTGTCAGGGGCACCATAACCATTCGTGAACTATTGAGCGGTAGGCTTGCTGTCCCCATCAACTTGTCGCCCTGTCTCAATGCAATCAACCAGTGCCCTGAGGCCCAACTCGTTAATTTCCGCTTTCGTGATGTCGAATATGGAAGCGAGAGACAGATTGAGTTTCTTCAAGGCGGGGGATTGATATTGAGCTTTTCTGGCTCCTCTCTTGCATCAGATGGATCCAACGTGAGCGAATGCTCCATTGAGGGCTCGCGCGACGTAACCTTGCCTATCTATTTTTGCTACCGGCAAAACGCCTGGACGGATCGGCATCAGACGGTATTTCTTCACCTGTTGCGCCATCTCGCTTCTTGAGGTTGCTTGGCTTCGTGCCGTCAAATGAATATTGACGATTTGTAACGTATGGCTGACGGTTTTGCCTTCATGCTTTTTGAGACCTCGGCTTGGATTATCGGCCTTTGGAGGAGGAGTATGAAAAACCGTACGGTTTGGCTGTATATGGCGTTTGTTTTCCTATCGAACTTCAGCACCATCTTGTATTTTCTGACGGTTTACCTTGAGTTCGTCGGATTCTCGATGGTCGCGATTTCTGGCATGATGATTGCGTACCAGGTAAGCAAATTTGCTCTCGAGATTCCTACCGGCTATATCGCCGATAGATTTGGGCGAAAGATAAGTGGCCTGGTGGGTATCGCGGGAATGCTCGGATACTACGCTGCCCTGCTCCTCATACGATCTCCTCTGCTTTTGATAGGTGCGTTTGCCCTCAAGGGTTTTGCCGTCGCATGCGTGAGCGGTTCTATTGAGGCAATCTATATCGATTCCGTCTCCCAAGATCAGCTCGTTAGGCTTAATGTGGTTGAGCGATTCGTCTTTTACGCATCTTATGCTCTTTCCGCGTGTGTGGGCGGCTTCATCTCGTCAGAAGGTGCATATTTCATCGGCCTTTCGGCCGATATCTTTGCGATGGTATTGACGTTACTTGTCGTTGCCTGCATTCCCGAAACGAAAGGGAAAGGTAGCGCTGCGGCTTCTATGAGCCAAATTAGCCCGAGGATGATTTGGACTGCCATTGCGGGCAATGGCACGCTTCGCTCGGCGTTCGTCATGGACTGTTCTCAGGCATTTGCTTTTGTCGCTCTGGAAGATTTTTTCTCACTGCTGCTCGCAGCCCGTGGAATGGGTGCCGTCGCTTCGGGCATGACCATTGCGGTCCAGCTCCTTGTCTCCGCCTCCATAGGGTTTATCGTGCCCAGCGTAATTGCTCATGTCGACAAGAGGCTTTTTGCGCGTATTTGCGGCATCATCCGTCTCATTCTAGCTGCTTTGTTTTTAACCCCTTTTATTCCGGTTGACCTGTTGCCCGTTTTCTATGTGCTGCAGACGGTTGCCTACTCGTTATTTGCTCCGATCAAATACTCAGTTTTTCAAAATGCTGCCGATTCATCGATGCTCTGTTCGTTGATTTCGGTTCAAAGCCAGATGGTGGCGGTGGGCGCCGTTCTTTTCTATCTGCTCAATGCTGTGTTGAGTAGCGTTGTGGGTATTCGGGTTGTGCTGCTTGTTGCGCTTGGGATTTCTTCTCTGGCGTATGTCCCCGCGCTATTTCGCCTTACAAGTCGAAGACCATGAGCATGCATGCATCGATAACTTATATATCAACGCAATAAACCCGAGCGCGAGGGCGTTTGGGTTTATTATTGAAGCGTATGTAACCTGGCGGCGCCACACCGCCTGTTAGTAGGGAGACACATGAACGTTCTGGTCGTCAACGCAGGATCTTCGACCCTTAAGTATCAGGTCATCGATACCAAGTCCCACAAGGTGTCCGCAAAGGGCTCCTGCGAGCGCGTCTGCTTTACCGGCGGTACCTTCACGCATGCTGCCAACGGCTCCAAGAAGGTGACCGAGAACATCGAGTTCCCCGACCACAAGGTCGCCATCGAGGCTGTCCTGAAGGACCTCGAGGCCAACGGCGTCAAGATCGAGGGTATCGGCCACCGCATCGTTCAGGGCGGTTGGTACTTTGGCGATTCCTCCCTCGTCGACGAGGACGTTCTTGCCAAGATCCGCGAGGTCGCCCCGCTCGCTCCGCTGCACAACAACCCCGAGGCCAACGTTATCGAGTACTGCCTGGAGCAGTATCCCGACCTGCCTAACGTCACGGTCTACGACACCGCTTTCCACTTCAACATGCCCGAGGTCGCCAAGACTTACGCCCTGCCCAAGGACGTCTGCGACAAGCTGCACATCCGCAAGTACGGCGCCCACGGCACCAGCTATCGCTACATCTCCAAGAAGGTTGCCGAGATGACCAACGGCGAGGCCCGCAAGGTCGTCGTGTGCCACATCGGCTCCGGCGCTTCCTTGTGCGCCATCGAGGACGGCAAGTGCATGGACACCACCATGGGCCTCACCCCGCTCGACGGCGTCATGATGGGCACCCGCTGCGGTTCCATCGACCCGGCTACCGTGTGCTATCTGCAGCGCGAGGGTGGCTACACCTTCGACGAGGTCGACGAGATGATGAACAAGAAGTCCGGCCTCATGGCCGTGACCGGCGGCAAGACCAACGACTGCCGTAACGTCGAGGAGCTCGCCGCCGCCGGCGACCCCGAGGCTCAGCTCGCCTTCGATATGTTCGTCTACAAGATTGCCGCCAAGGCAGCCGAGATGGCAACCTCCATGTGCGGCATGGACACGCTCGTCTTTACCGCCGGTATCGGCGAGCACGCTCCGGCTGTCCGCGCTGGCGTGGCCGACCGTCTGGCCTTTATGGGCGTCAAGATGGACCATGCCCGCAACGCCCTGCGCGGCGACGGCGCTTGGTGCCTGTCCGCCAAGGATTCCAAGGTCAAGATCTTCGTCATCCCCACGGACGAGGAGTTTATGATCGCTTCCGACGTCGAGCGCATCGTTAACGGTAAGTAATTGATGCAAGGGGAGGGGACTGGATGGCCTTGTGCCGTTCAGCCCCCTTTTATGCACTTTGAGCGAAGAGTTTAATAGATATTTATTGAATTCTGATAACTTCTTATTAAGGATACGGCCGCCTTATGGGTTTGCCGACCGTACTGTAATCACGAAGGAGTCTCATGAACGTACTTGTTGTCAACGCCGGCAGCTCGAGCCTTAAATATCAGCTTTTGGACACCGATACCCGCGAGGTTTTCGCCAAGGGTAACTGCGAGCGTATCGGCTTGGAGATGGGTATCTTTGGCCATTCCGAGAACGGTGGCGTCAAGCAGACCGAGGAGATTCCTTTCCCCGACCACCGCTCGGCTATCGCGCGCGTGCTCGAGGAGCTCGAGAAGACCGACTTTACGATCGATGGCATCGGCCACCGCATCGTTCAGGGCGGCTGGTACTTCGATGATTCCGCGGTCGTCGACGATGAGGTCATGGCCAAGATCCTCGAGGTGGCGCCGCTCGCTCCGCTGCACAACTACGGCGAGGCCGCAGCGATTGAGTATTGCCGCGAGAAGTATCCGGAGCTGCCCAACGTGGCCGTCTTCGATACGTCGTTCCACATGACCATGCCCGAGGTCGCCTATACCTACGCACTGCCCAAGGACGTGTGCGACAAGTATCACGTGCGCAAGTACGGCGCCCACGGCACGAGCCACCGTTACGAGTGGATGATGGCCAAGGAGATTCTGGGCACGCGCTGCCACCGTCTGCTGTCGTGCCACTTGGGCAACGGTGCCTCGCTCGCCGCTATCGAGGACGGCGTGTGCCGCGATACCACCATGGGCCTCACCCCGCTCGACGGCCTGATGATGGGTACCCGTTGCGGTTCCATCGACCCGGCCACCGTGTGCTACCTGCAGCGCGAGGGTGGCTACAGCTATCAGGAAGTCGACGACATGATGAACAAGCAGTCCGGTCTGCTTGCCATCTCGGGCATCTCCAACGACGCCCGCGACATTCGCACGCGCGCTTCCGAGGGCGACGAGCGTTGCCTGCTCGCCTTCGACATGTTCGCCTACAAGGCCATGCAGCAGGCCGGTTCCATGATCGCCTCCATGGCGGGCGTGGATACCATCACCTTTACCGCCGGCATCGGCGAGAATGACTGGTCGATCCGCAAGGCCTTCTGCGACTGCTTTGAGTGGCTGGGCGTGCGCATCGACAACAACAAGAACCGCGAGGCCGTGGGCAACGGCCCGCAGGTCATCAGCGCCGCCGGCTCTTCCGTCACGGTCATGGTCATCCCCACCGACGAGGAATACATGATCGCCCACGACGTCGAGCGTCTGACCAAGAGCAACTAACGCGCGCATTTGCAAGTAAACGACAGGCCTTCAGAGCAACAGCTCCGGAGGCTTTTTTACTAGTAGGCGGAAATTCCAGTCCCAAAGTGATCGTCACCAGCAACGCCTGCTCTTTCAGCAACGACACCCATTCGTTCAGGATTCTCAGCCCCAGCTCGTAGCCAAGCCGCCGTCCACTCCAGATACCCTGACTGCCACGTGGCGGCAGGGGCCCTACAGGGTAAAGCTCTGAAAACTATCCGCAGGACGCATGAAACCCCCGCCGCACGAAGTGCGCAGCGGGGGTTTCATGCATGTCCGAGGACGTTTTCAGAGCTTTACCCTGTAGGGCCCCGAGGGGATAAGTCCGCTACTCAGCCATCTGAGCCTGGACGGCGGTGATGGCCACGACACCCACGATGTCGTCGGCAGAGCAGCCGCGCGACAGGTCGTTGACCGGCTTGGCGATGCCCTGCAGGATGGGGCCGTAAGCGTCGGCGCCGGCGAAGCGCTGGACCAGCTTGTAGCCGATGTTGCCGGCCTCGAGGTCGGGGAACACGAGCACGTTGGCCTTACCGGCGACGGAGGAGCCGGGAGCCTTGAGCTGGGCGACGGTGGGGACGATGGCGGCGTCGAGCTGCAGGTCGCCATCGATGGCGAGCTCGGGAGCCTTCTCCTTGCAGAACTTTACGGCCTCCTGGACCTTCTTGGCGACCTCGCCGCCGGCGGAGCCCATGGTGGAGTAGGAGAGCATGGCCACGTGCGGCTCGACGTTGCCCATGAAGGTGGACCAGGAGTGGGCCGAGGCGATGGCGATCTCGGAGAGCTCGTCAGAGGATGGGTTGATGTTGAGGCCGCAGTCGGCGAAGATCAGCGTGCCGTCGGTGCCGAACTGCGGGGTGTCGGTGCACATCACAAAGAAGGCCGAGACCAGCTTGGTGCCCGGGGCGGTCTTGAGGATCTGCAGCGCGGGGCGCAGGGTGTCGGCGGTGGAGTGGCAGGCGCCGGAGACCAGGCCGTCGGCATCGCCCATCTTGACCATCATGGTGCCAAAGTAGGTGGCGTCCATCACCTGGGCGCGAGCCTGCTCGATGGTGACGCCCTTCTTGGCGCGGAGCTCGGCAAACTTCTGCGCGTACTCCTCGTGCTTCTCGGCGTTGCGCGGGTCGATGACAGTGGCACCGGGAACGTTGATGTCATCGGGGTTGCCCAGGATGACGATGTTGGCCAGGCCCTCCTCGATGATCTTGTTCGCCGCGACGATGGTGCGCGGGTCCTCGCCCTCGGGCAGGACGATGGTCTTAAGGTCGGCCTTGGCGGCAGACTTCATACGGTTTAGGAAATCGCTCATGTTACTCCTTGCAAGCGCTCCGCTAAGCTCCAGGCCCTCGGCTGTACACGAATAAACCCGCTGCTAGCGGGTTTACCTTTCAATTATGTACGCCGCGGTGCTTGAGCTTTCCTTGTGTGGCAAGCTCATTATAGGACGCATTAGCGCTATAATCGCTCTGATAAATATGTCTCGACGTATGTTCGAGAAAAAGCCCAGTTAAAAAGCGTGTGGCTTTTGACAAGGAGTATCGATGCAGATTACCTCAGGCCTGCCTGAAGGCTTTAACGCCGGCGCGTACGACATGATCGTCGTTGGCGCCGGTTATGCCGGTGCCGTTTGCGCCCGCCGTCTCGCCGAGACCATCGGCTATCGCGTTGCCGTTCTGGAGCGCCGTAGCCACATTGCGGGTAACGCCTACGACTGCACTGACGAGGCGGGAATCCTGGTCCACGAGTATGGTCCGCACATCTACCATACCTTTAACGAGCGCGTCCACAATTTCCTGTCGCGCTTTACCAAGTGGACGGACTACCAGCACAAGGTGCTCGCCAACATCAACGGTACCCTTATGCCCGTGCCCTTTAACCATGCGAGCCTTAAGCTTGCCTTTGGCGATGAGCGCGGCGAGGAGCTGTATCAGAAGCTCGTGGAGACCTTTGGCAAGGACGTCAAGGTGCCCATCATGGAGCTGCGCAAGAAGAACGACCCGGATCTTGCCGAGGTCGCCGATTACGTCTACGAGAACGTCTTTTTGCATTACACCATGAAGCAGTGGGGCCAGACGCCCGACCAGATCGACCCCTCGATCACCGGCCGCGTTCCCGTCTTTGTGGGCGATGACGATCGCTACTTCCCGCAGGCTCCTTTCCAGGGCATGCCGCAGGACGGCTATACCGCGCTGTTCGAGCATATGCTCGATCACGATTTGATCGACGTGTTCTGTGACGTAGACGCCCGTGACCTTTTCGAGATTGACGAGACCACCGTCAAGATTGACGGCAAGGTCTATGGTGGTGAGATCGTCTACACCGGTCCACTCGACGAGCTGTTCAACCTCGACCTGGGCGCCCTGCCGTACCGCACGCTCGATATGAAGTTCGAGACGCTCGATATGGATCAGTTCCAACCCGTGGGCACCGTCAACTACACCACGAGCGAGGACTACACGCGCATCACCGAGTTCAAGAACATGACCGGTCAGGTTTTGCCCGGCAAGACCACCATCATGAAGGAGTACTCCAAGGCCTATACGCCCGGTTCGGGCGAGACGCCGTACTACGCTATCTTGGAGCCCGAGAACCGTGAGCTCTACGAGCGCTATCTTGAGCGCGTCCAGAACCTGACGAACTTCCACCCGGTGGGTCGTCTGGCCGAGTATCGTTACTACGATATGGACGCCGTGACCAATTCCGCCCTCGATCTTTCGGATGAGATTATCGCCTGCCATGCATAAAGTCATAACATTCGGTATTCCCTCATATAACGCCGCCAAGGACATGGACCATTGCATCACCTCCATCTTGGAGGGGAGCAATTACGCCACCGATATCGAGATTATCGTGGTGGACGACGGCTCCAAGGACGAGACGGCCGCCAAGGCCGACGAGTGGGAGGCCCGTTATCCTGGTATCATCCGCGCGGTGCACCAGGAGAATGGCGGCCACGGTATCGCCGTCCTCTCGGGCCTGCGTGAGGCGCAGGGCACCTACTACAAGGTCGTTGACTCGGACGACTGGCTCGACGGTGCGGCGCTTTCGACCATGCTGTCGATTCTGCGTGGCTTTGAGGAGCGCGACCAGCGCGTCGACCTGTTTATCTCGAACTACGTGTACGAGAAGGTTTACGAGGGCACGCATACCGCTATTGGCTACAAGTTTGCCCTGCCGCGCAAAAAGATTTTCTCTTGGGACCAGATCGGACACTTCCGTCCCGATCAGAACCTGCTCATGCACAGCCTGTGCTATCGCACCGATGTGCTGCGCGAGTCCAATCTGCCTATGCCGGCACACACGTTCTACGTGGACAACATCTACGCCTACGTGCCGCTGCCGCGCTGCAAGACCATGTACTACGCCGACATCGACCTCTATCGCTACTTTATCGGTCGCGAGGGCCAGAGCGTCAATGAGGCCACGATGGTCAAGCGCCTGGGTCAGCAGTTCCGCGTAACGCGCATCATGATGGAATCGTTCCACCTGTACCAGGACGTTGAGTCCTCGCGTCTGCGTTCGTACATGATGGGCTACTTCACCATGATGATGGCGATCTGCTCGGTACTCACCAAGCTTTCCGAGGAAGATTGTGCCGATGAGCGCCTGAAGACGCTGTGGAATGATTTGAAGGCCTATGACGAGCGTATGTATCGTCGTGCACGTTACGGTGTGGTCGGCTTCTTTACCAATCTGCGCGGACGGGCCGGAGACAATACCACACTCGGCCTATACCGTCTTGCCTCAAAGATCTTCAAATTCAACTAGCACAGAAACGCTCGGGTAACGGGGACCCCTGGTCCTTAACTTGCTACTTCGAACAGTCCTGCGCAAGACGGAGGCGCCACTGGCGCCTCCTTTGCGTGCGGAACTCGTATCAAGTTAAGGACCAGGGGTCCTCTGCTATGTCCAGCTTAATGTCAGGCTACAGAATTTGAAAATCTTTGACGCGCGGTACACAGGGGCCTGGGCTGAAAAGACTTGGTTGGTAGGTTGCACGGTGGGGCTTGGTTATGTTTGTCGCGAGTTCCGCACGAGCCGAAGAGCACTTAATGTGCTCTTCGTGCGAGCCGGGACTGTAGAGCAGCAAACATAACCAAGCCCCACCGGGCAACCGGTCAGGTTAGGCTACTTCGCGGCGCCGGGGATGCCGTGGGAGGTTTTGGCGGTTTTGGCTCCGTTTACGATGGCGGTCTGTAGAGCCCTTACGGCGAGCATGCCCAGCAGGTCTAGGGGTACGGCGGCGCTTGCCTGGGTGCCTAGTTTGCCGCTGGCGAGGGTGTAGATGGTGTCGCCGTCGTTGGTGGTGTGCGTGGGGCGGATGGCGTGTGCATAGGCGTCTGCGGCCATCTGGGAGACCTTGGTCGCCTGTGCCTTAGTGAGTTCCACGTTGGTGACGATGCAGCTGATGGTGGTGTTGGTGCGGTCGAGCGGCATCTGCATAGAGCCGGCGGCGGCAAAGGCTGCGAGCTCCATGTCGACGATCTGGTCGCTGTCTGCTGCAGCGCGCATACCAGCGACCCATTCACCGGTGAAGGGGTCGACGACGTTGCCGCAGGCGTTGACCGAAACCACGGCGCCTACCTTAACGGGGCCGAGTGCCACGGCGGCAGCACCAAGGCCGGCCTTCATGCAGGTAGCGGGGCCCATGAGCTTGCCCACGGTGGCACCGGTGCCGGCACCTACATTGCCCTGCTCGAGCGTGGTGGGGGTGTTGTCGAGTGCTTCGCGCACGGCGGCGATACCGGCCTCAATGTCGGGGCGTACGGTGGGGTCGCCAAACGCAAGGTCGAAGATGCAGCTAGAGCACACGATGGGCACCTGCGTGGGGCCGACGGGAAGGCCGATGCCGCGGCTCTCGAGCTCGCGGGCGACGCCGCTTGCGGCCTCCAGACCAAAGGCCGATCCACCCGAAAGGCAGACGGCGTGGACCTTGTCGACGGTGTTCTCGGGTCGTAGCAGGTCGGTCTCGCGCGAAGCGGGAGCACCGCCGCGAACGTCAACGCCGCCGGTGGCGCCCTCGGGTGCCACGATTACGGTGCAACCGGTGCCGGCCTCCTCGTCCGTATAGTTGCCATAGCAAAAGCCATCGACATCGCAGACGTCAATGGCCTCGAGCAGTGTATCCATGTTTAACTCCTATCGGTTTTCCGCCGCGCCTTGTGCCCGGTCGGGATCCGTACGGTACGCCAAAATTGTAGGCGCTGGGGAATACCCAGCGCCAGATGCAATTACGAGAGTTTTTGAATCGCGCGCGCGACGCGGGCGATGGGTAAGCCCACCACGTTATAGAAGTCGCCCGAAATATCGTGCACGAGCATGCGTCCGCCTGTGCCCTGAATGCCGTAGGCGCCGGCCTTGTCCATGGGCTCACCCGAGGCGACGTAGCGCTCGATCTGCTCGTCGGTGAGCTCGTAGAACGTCACGTCGGTCACATCGACAAAGGACAGGCTCTCGGCGGCATGCGGGGCGTCTGCATCGCCTGCCTTAACGATGCAGACGCCGGTTGCGACCTGGTGCGTGCGGCCCGAAAGCTCACGGAGCATGGTGCGGGCATCATTCTCGTCTGCGGGCTTGCCTAAGATCTTGCCATCGAAGGTGACGATGGTGTCGGCCGCGACGGTAAGCTCGTTGGGCTCGGCGTGTTCGGCGGCAACGGCAGAGGCTTTGGCGCGCGCCAAGCGCTCGACGAGTGTTAGCGGAGCTTCCCCATCAAAAGGCGTTTCATCAATATCTGCGGGAATCACACGAACGTCATAGCCCGCTTCGTGCATCAACTCGATGCGGCGCGGTGATTGCGAAGCCAAAATCATAGCTGAATGCCCTCGGCAACCTTCTCGACGGCCTTGTCGCCGGCGAGCGTGCGCAGCAGCTCCAATGCAAAGGGGAGTGACTGTGCCATGCCGCTGGCAGTGATGATGTTGCCGTCTTGCGTGACCTTCTCGCCAGTATAGGCGCCTTCGGGGAAGCTTTTCTCAAAGCCAGGGAAGCACGTGGCGTGGCGCCCCTCGAGTAGGTCGAGCTCGCCCAGGATAAACGGGGCGGCGCAGATGGCGGCGACGTGCTTGGTCGCGGCGAACTCGCAGACCACGTCGCAGACACGCTGATCGGCGCGCAGGTTGGTGGCACCGGGCAGGCCGCCGGGCAGCACGACGCAGTCGTACTCGTCAAAGTTGATCTCATCAAAGAGCGCATCGCAGGTCACGGGGATCTGCAGCGAGCTTACGACCTCACGCGTGGGCATGATCGAGACGAGCGTGGCACGCACGCCGCCGCGACGCATGACATCGACCATGGTCAAGCATTCAATAGTTTCAAAGCCATCGGCGGCGAGAACGGCAACGCTGGGCATGAGGGTTCCTTTCATAGGCGGCATACAATTAGCCGTCTTATACCCCGAAGACCTCCGCTTGCCACGCTCGATTTCCCAATGATTTTTCTGAGCAATGATTAAGTGGCTAGTTGCGCTTGAGGTGGACGATGGTTTCGCAGTGGAAGGTTTGTGGGAACAGGTCGACTGGCGTGATCTTTACGGGGGAGAAGGTGCCTTCCTCGACAAAGCGCTTGAGGTCGCGCGCCAGGGTGGCCGGATCGCAGCTCACGTAGGCGACATCGCGAGCGCTCGTGCTGGCGATAAGGTCGATCGCCTCGGGGGCGAGGCCTGCGCGCGGCGGGTCGAACACCAAGACG
>CABUBZ010000046.1 GCA_902489945.1 uncultured Collinsella sp. | reverse complement strand
TTCGGAATCTCGTTGATGGTGCACTCGGTGATGAGGATCAGTGCAGCCACGGAAGCAGCGGACTGCAGAGCCGTGCGGGTGACCTTGACGGGGTCGTTGACGCCCATCTCGATCATCTTGCCAGTGGTGCCGTCGGCGAAGTTCACGCCCTCGCCCTTCTCCATGTGGCGGACCTTGTCGACCATGACGGAGCCCTCGAAGCCAGCGTTCTGGGCGATGGCGCGCATGGGGGCCTCCATGGCCTTGCGGATGATCTCCACGCCGACCTTCTCGTCAGCATCGGTGATCTCGAGCGTGTCCAGAGCCGGGATGGCGTTGATCAGAGCCACGCCGCCGCCTGCGACGATGCCCTCCTCGACAGCAGCGCGGGTAGCCTGCAGGGCATCCTCGACGCGATGCTTGATCTCCTTGAGCTCGGACTCGGTAGCAGCGCCGACCTTGATGACGGCAACGCCACCGGAGAGCTTGGCCAGGCGCTCCTGGAGCTTCTCGCGGTCGAAGTCAGAGGTGGTGTTCTCCATCTCGCCCTTGATCTGAGCGATACGGGCGTCGATGGCCTCCTTGGAGCCAGCGCCGCCGACGACGACGGTGTTGTCCTTGGAGATGGTGACAGACTTAGCGGTACCGAGCATATCGGCGGTGATGTCAGCGACCTTCACGCCCAGCTCGTCCAGAGCGGCCTGGCCACCGGTGAGGACGGCGATGTCCTCGAGGATGCGCTTGCGGCGATCGCCGTAGCCCGGAGCCTTGACGGCGCAGACGTTGAGGGCGCCACGGATCTTGTTGAGGACCAGGGTAGGCAGAGCTTCGCCGTCGATGTCCTCAGCGATGATGAGCAGGCCACGGCCGGCGCGCTGGACAGCCTCGAGAACGGGCATGATGTCCTGGACGCTGGAGATCTTCTGGTCGGTGATGAGGATGTACGGATCCTTCATCACGGCCTCCATGCGGTCGTTGTCCGTGACGAAGTAAGCGGAGACGTAGCCCTTGTCGAACTGCATGCCCTCGACGGTGTCGATGGTGATATCGAACGTCTGGGAATCCTCGACGGTGATGACGCCGTCCTTGCCCACGACCTCCATGGCCTCAGCGATCTTCTCGCCGACCTCGGGGTCACCGGCAGAGATGGTACCGACGGAAGCAATCTGCTCCTTGGTCTCGACCGGCTTGGCCTGCTTCTTCATCTCGGCGACGGCGGCGTTGACGGCCTTGTCGATGCCGCGACGGATGGCCAGCGGGTTGGCGCCAGCAGCGACGTTGCGCAGACCGTCGTTGACGATGGCCTGAGCGAGCAGGGTTGCGGTGGTGGTACCGTCACCCACGGTGTCGTTGGTCTTGGTGGCGACCTCCTTCACCAGCTGGGCGCCCATGTTCTCGATGTTGTCCTCGAGCTCGATCTCCTTAGCGACGGAAACGCCGTCGTTGGTGATGGTCGGGGCACCGAACGTGCGCTGCAACGCAACGTAGCGGCCCTTGGGGCCCATGGTGACGGTAACGGCGTCGGCCAGAGTGTTGACGCCCTTTGCGAGCTTAGCGCGGGCATCGGTGTTGAACGTAATGTTCTTTGCCATGGTGAGTAATCCTCCAAAAGAAATGTGACTCGCGTCGCCGCTTCCGAGTCCTATGCAGCGACCGCGTTCAAAAACGAATCAGAGAGTCTGATGAGACTAGGCCTCGACGACGGCGTAGATGTCGTCGGCACGCATCAGCAGATACTTCTCGCCGTCGACCTTGACCTCGTTGCCACCGAACTTGCCGTAGATGACAACGTCGCCGACCTGAACGTCCATGGGGATGCGCTCACCCTTGTCATTGACCTTGCCGGCGCCAACGGCAACGATGGTGCCGCGCTGCGGCTTCTCCTGAGCGTTGCTGGCGATATACAGACCAGAAGCGGTCTTCTGCTCGGCCTCGTCGGGCTTGACCAGAACACGATCTGCAAGCGGCTTCAAAGACGACATGCTTGTCTCCTCCTTTTTGGGCCGCGTGGTTATGCCACGCGAATTAACCCTTTTTGTTTGCGTACGCGTTGAATGGTACCCACGAATGGCGGGTTATACAACACAGAGTCAAAAAATCTTATTTTTTGGCACTTAGATTTTCTGAATGCCGGGGGATAACTTAGCGATGCCTCCCGTGTGGCTCCGGAGGGGCGGGGCGTAAGGTTTCCTGCTCGGGCAGTCCTGCTCGCACGAAGGCCACATTAAGTGGCCTTCGGCTCGTGCGGAACTCGCGATAAACCTTATGCCCCGCCCCTCCGGAGCCACACGGGAGGCAGGCTAACTAATTCGGGCCCGACATTCAGAAAAGTCAGTGCAGCAAAATGGCGATGCGGATAGGAACGTGGGTATGGTTTTCGCTGCGCGCACGGGTCCCCTGGGAAGCACCGTGCATTTTTGGGAGTATTCAGCAAGCCAGGACGGCTGCATACGCGCCGGACATACCTTATTGGTCCCAAGAACGCCTTCAGCGGGCGGTTTTGGTCGGTGGGCAGACCCCGTTGGGACAAATGGACGTACTTCGCGCCGTACCGGAGCCCAAAATGACGTCAATCTCCGCAACGTTACTCAGCCGCAGCGGCACCGGCAGAGCTCGTGGTGCTGAATACTCCGTTTTTTGCACGGCACGGGCGGGGGTACATCAGGATCAGGAAGAACATCCCAGCCTTTTTATGCAATCTGTAATGGGAAGTATGCAAAACACTAAGAGTCAGCATTGCTGATGTCCAAATTGAGCGCACGAGACAGCAGCACCTCAACCCCGCGCCCAAATCCAACAGAGCGGGGACGCTCCTAACGAACCCCCATCGGCAAACAAATGCGGCTCGAGCGCCATCCCAAAATAGACTGCCCGAGCCGCGTTTAACGGTGCGGTATGAACGTCAGCGCTCGTAAATCAAGTTGCCTGCCAGGTAGGTGGCCTGAACCTTAGTGGTCTGGAGCTCTTGGGGATCGATGATGAGCGGGTTTTGGTCCAGGACTACCAGATCGGCGTATTTGCCGGGCTCCAGGCTGCCGAGGTTTTGCTCGTCGCCCGCTGCGTACGCGCTGCCAAGCGTGTAGTTGCGCAGGGCCGTTGCCGCGTCGATACGCTCGCTCGGCAACCAGCCGCCCTCGGGCCAGTGGCTGCGGGGGTCCTGGCGCGTGATAGCCGTGTAGAGCACGTTCATGCTGGTAACGGGCGTGATAGGGCTGTCGGTACCGAAGGCTTGGCGAATGCCGCGCTGTTTATAGGTCGCAAACGGCCACATGATGCGGCTGCGCTCCAAGCCCAGGTCGCGCTCCGGACCACCCGGGTCGAGCGTGATATGGCAGGGCTGGCTCGAGGCAACCACGTCGAGCTTGCGCAGGCGGTCGATGTCCTCGGGCAAGAGGTTCTCCAGATGCTCAAGCGTGTTATGACCGTGCTGGGGCAGGCCGTACAGTTCGGCGGCCTCCTCAAAGATATCCAGCGCGGCATGAATCGCACCGTCACCGATGACGTGGATACGCACAGTGTGGCCACGCTCCGCAGCCGCCAGAACCAGCTTACGCATGCGCTCGGCAGGAACTGTCAGACGGCCCTGGTCGCCCGGGAAACGCGGATTGGTATAGGGCTCGGTGAGATATGCCGTGTGTTCGCTCGACACGCCGTCGAAGAACTGCTTAAAACCAGGCGCCGAGAGCAGCGCGTTGTTCGCGTAGCGGGTCTGCAGCTCTTCCAAGCGCGACTGGTCATCCAGCAGCGTGGGGAACAGATGGGCGCGGATGTCCAACTTGCCAGCTGCCTGCAGTTTGTCGTAGACGTCGTCGCGGATAAAATCGCAGCCCGGCATGGGCATGAGCGACATATCGCAGATCGAAGTGATGCCTTGCTCGGCCATACGCCTCATTTGATCGGCGTAAGCGCTTGCGATGCGATCCTCCCCCAGCCACTCAAGGCAGCGCGGTAGCAGCTGCATGGCAGCCGCCTCGTGAGCAATGCCCGTGAGTTCGCCGCTTGCATCCTTGTCGTAGCTGCCGCCCGCTGGCGGCTCGCTGTCGCGTGTGACGCCGAGCGCCTCGAGTGCGCGGCTGTTGAGCCAAAGCGTGTGCCCGTCGCCCGAATACATAACACAGGGACGATCGGGGAATGCCGCATCGAGCGACGCCTTGGTAGGATGCTCGGGCGGGTCCCAACGGTAGTCGCGCCAGCCCTGCGTCACAACCCAAGCGTCGTCGGGCAGGTCCTGGGAAAACTCGAGCGCATGTTGCACCAGCGCCGCCTCGGACGTGCCCATATCCATAAGCATGTACGGCGAGGAACCGACCGAGGTATGGAAGAAGTGCAGATGAGCGTCATGGAAACCGGGGCAGACAAACTGCTCGCCGTAGTCGATAACCGACGTGGCGGCGGGAGCGGCGGCGATCACGTCATCGGGCGCACCGACTGCGACGATACGGTCGCCTGCGATGGCAATCGCCAGCTCGCGGGCGGTATCGATGCCGTCTTGCGCGGTAAAGACGTTCTTGGAGCGGATAATCCGATCGATATGTTGCATGGGCATCCCCATCTCTGGCAGGAAATTCAACACCCCCGAGTGTACTCCCCCGCCCTTGTAACAAAACCCCAAGCGGCAAACGGCAACTTTACCAGCCCTAGCGGCAGGTGGCATACTGGAGAGAGCCTGTACGATTTTGCGATCAACCCAGCAAGGAGCAAATCGACCATGACGAAGACCAAGGCACAGCAGATTATGGCGGCGACCGAGGCTCGCGCGGCTGACGACGTCACCGCAGCCATCCAAGATATCGCCGCCGAGTTTGAGCCCTACATCATCAAGCAGCGCCGGCACTTCCATAGGCACCCGGAGCTGAGCCTTGCCGAGGAGCGCACGACCTCCGACATTGCCAACCAGCTCGACGCCATGAATATCCCCTACGAGCGTCCCCTTAAGACGGGCCTGGTGGCAACGCTTCGCGGTACCGCGCCGGATGCCTACCACGAGGACGGCACGCCGCGCCGCCGCATCCTGCTGCGCGCCGACATCGACGCCCTGCCCGTCACCGAGCAGACCGGCGAGGAGTTCGCCAGCGTCAACGAGGGCTGCATGCACGCCTGCGGCCATGACTGCCATATCGCCATGATGCTCGGCACGCTGCAAATCCTGCGCCATATGACCGACGACATCCACGGCGAGGTCCGCATCGTCTTCCAGCCCAGCGAGGAAAACGGCCAGGGCGCCAAGCTCATGATCGGCACGGGCGTGCTCGACGGCGTCGATGGCGCCTACGCCGCGCACATCTGGAGTGAGGTCGACGCCGGCACCGTGAGCTGCGAGCCCGGTCCGCGCATGGCCAATACCGACTGGTTCCGCATCGACGTCCGCGGCACCTCGTGCCATGGCGCCATGCCCCAGCGAGGTCACGACGCCGTCATGGTTGCCGCCGAGATTGTCAACACCCTGCAGACCATCGTCTCGCGCGAAATCAGCCCCTACGAGCCGGCCGTCATCACCGTCGGCGAGCTGCACGGCGGCACCGCGCGCAACGTTATCGCCGGCACGGCCTACCTCGCCGGCACGGTGCGCACCTACGGAGATTCGACCCACGAGGAAATGCCGGAGCTTATGCGCCGCATCGTGGAGCATACCGCGGCCGCCTTGGGCGCCGAGGCAGAGCTCACCGACTACACCATCGCCAACTACAAGGTCGAAAACGACGCCGCCTCGAGCGAGCGCTGCCGTCAGGCCGTAATCAAGTGCCTGGGCCCCACCGGCCAAGGACATTATCGCGGCACGCTTTCGGGCGAGGATTTTTCGGAGTACCTGCGCCGCGTACCGGGCGTGCTCGCCTTTGTAGGTACGCGCAACCCCAAGATTGGCGCCACGTACGCCCAGCATTCCTGCTTTTACAAGATTGACGAGACCGTGCTGGCAAAGGGCTCCATGGTGGCCGCCCAGTATGCTATCGACTTTTTGGCCGAGCCCACGCAAGAGGAGCTCGACGGCCCCGCGATTACCGCGGTCGCCGAAACCAACCCCGATCTGGCCGCCAAGTTGCGCTCTGCCAAGGCGACGACCGCCGAGGCTCGCGACGCCATCCATGATGCCCGAACGGCTCGCCATGCCGCGATCAAGGGCATCCACGACGCACGCGCTGCTGCACGCCGTGAGGAGAAGCACGACGAGTAGTCGTCACACCCATCCATAACAGCCTGGCTAAAGCAGAGCGGGGGCGGACGTATCGAAACGTCCGCCCCCGCTCATTCTTCAAGCGCTATTTCTACCATTTCTACCCCGTCCCCAAATGGCAGACGGCATGGCTACTCGTCCTGAGGTTCCTCGTCGGAGCTTGGCTCGGACGCCGACTCAGGTGCAGGTGCCGGCTCAGGCTCAGGCTCAAGCGCAGGCTCGGGCTCAGATGCCGTCTCAGACTCGGTCGCGGGAGCGGGTGCAGGTGCCGGCGAAGCATCCGGAGCACTGTAACCCGAAGCAGCGGACTTCTTCTCGAAGGGCAATACAAAAGTCAGGACGTCGTCCTTATCCTCATCGGCCCATTCGCTTGCATAACGTGCAACCCAATAGCCAACGGCACGGTGCTTGAGCATCTTGCCAAAAACCGTAAGAAATACGGTGACGAAAGCGACCAGCACCAGGAACAGCGCGAGCGTGACGCCACCGCCGGTAACAATTGCCTCAATACCCGTAGGACGATAGTAGTAGCTATACATACCGACAGAGGCAATGGCGCCAAAGACGACCGTCAAGATCCATGTGACAACGTTGGCGACCAGGCCCGTCAAAAACTCGGGAAGGAACGAAGCACAGAACAGCTTGGTCTTGTTGTGCTTAAACGCCGCCCAGACCTTATCGAGCGAAAACGCGCTCTCGACACGCCCGGTCACCGCAAAGTGCATCACGGCGATGTCGGCGAACATCTTAAAGAAGACACCCAGAATCGCCGAGGCAATTAGCGCCAGGACAAGCAGGCCAAGCGAGCCAAACAGCGCAGCCTCGAGCGCATAAGAGCCGTAATAAGAATACGAGCCCGCAGCGCCAATTACCACGCCCTCCACCAGCGAAAGCACTACACCGATAACGGGAATGGCAGCGATAACCTCGAGCACGACCGAAATAACGCTCGAAAAGACTCCGAGACCAAACGACGTGGAACGCATCAGCGGACGATCCATGCCGTCATCGATCTTAAGCGACAGATCGCGACCCCACTCGATGCCAAAGCCGGAACCGCACACGCTCGCAATGCAAGCTGCCAAAAAGCCGATGGCAGCCGCAATGCCGCCAATAACGGGAATAAACAACACGAGCACCGACACAACGCAAATCAGCGCCGGCAAAAACGCGATTTGGCATACACGCTGAAGCACACCCGGAGTCTTGGTCATATCTTGGAACGCCTGAGCCACACAGCCCTTTGGCGCATTCGCCACGGGCGGTTGCGGAACAAACTGCTGGGGCTGAGGCTGTCCCTGGGGAGCGGGGCCAGCGGCACCGGCATTAGGAGCACCACACACGCCGCAGAACTTGTCGTTATCGCCCATGGGGGCGCCACACTGCGAGCAGAACATAGAATCATCCCTTCGCATCTTGAACGAATCACTTGGATCGCAAACGTTGTCTTTAGCATCATTATTGCCCAATGTGGGGTCAAATACTCAAAGATGACCGATTTGCATGGTACACGGCGCCAGCAGGCGGTTCGTTGAATACGTCTGTGCTAGTTCGTTCCGCGGAAGCCCTTGCCGACGATCTCGGAGCTGTCGACAATCGTGATAAAGGCACCCGGATCGACTTCGCGCGCATAGCGGCGCAGTTGCACGGCCTCGCGACGGCTCAGCACGCTCATGATCACCGTCACGCACTTGCCCGAGAAGGCACCGTAGCCGCGGCTGATGGTCGCCGTGCGGTTGAGATGCTTGACGATAAACTCTTCGACCTTAAGGGGCTCGGAACAAATGACCGTGCAGACTTTGCGCAGGTGAATGCTCTCGATGGCTTTGTCGACCACGAGTGTCTTGGCAAACAGGCCGAGCACGCAATACAGACCGACACGCGGGCCATACAAAAAGGCCGCGATGGTCACGATGCCGATATCGACCAGCAGCAGGGCGCGGCCAATCTCGAGCGTCGTGCGGCGCTTGAGGATCATGGCAAGAATGTCCGTGCCACCCGTCGAGGCGCCGATGTCAAAGACAATAGCGCTGCCGAGCGCCGGCAAGATGACGGCAAAGCACAGGTCGAGCCACATATCACCCGTCAGAGAGACATCGGTCGGAATAAAGAGCTCAAACAGCGAGACGTAGGCCGAAAGCGCAAACGAGGCGAAGACACTCCAAAGAATCGCCTTGCGCTCCAAAAAGATAAAGCCCAAAACGACGAGAACCGCGTTGATAATCCACATAAAGACGCCGACGGGCAGGGTCGGGAACAGCGTGGACAGAATGACCGACACGCCCGAGGTGCCGCCAAAAGCAAAGTGATTAGGGGTTTTAAACGCAACGATGGCAAAGGCCGTAAGAATCAGGCCCAGATTGAGCTCGGCAAAAAAGCGCGGGAAACCCGGCTCCTGGCTGCGCTTTTGGCCGGCACGCTCGCCGCGCTCGATATCGGTGCGATCAACCACGCGCTCCATCGGCACTACGGGAGGACGATGCACCTCCTCGGCAGCACGCGATGCCGCCTCTGCCGCGGCGGCCTCAATCGCCCATGCCTTGCTTTCTGTTTCGTGCTCGTCAGCCATTACGGCAACCCCTCGTTAACAATTTGGAAACAATGCGCCCATTAGGGTAACGCGGAACGCGACGATTGCAACCCCTAGTTAGACGAGCGGTATGCCTACATCGGGGGGCATACAAATAACGGCCGGCCACGCTTTTGCTTGCGCGGTCGGCCGTTTAACGTTTTCGCAGATAAAACCTGCCAAAACAAACCTGTCCCTTTTTGGAAGGTTATTCGTGCTGGCTGGTGCGGTGCTCGTACTCCTCGGGGGTGATGACGTCCTCGATACGCAGGTTGACGCCCGCCACCTCAAGGCCGGTCATCGCGGCAAGGCGCTCGATGACACGTGCCTTGACATCGTCGAAGATCGCGGGCGCATAGGCACCGTACTCGATAATGACGGAGATGTTGACGACCACGCGATTGTCATCGGTGACCTCGACCGTCACGCCCTTGGTCAGATTCTCGGCACCAAACTGCTCCTGCACAAAGTGCATAAGGTTACCCTTCATGCCCAGAACGTGCGGAACCTCGCGGGTGGCCATGGCAACGATCTTCTCGATCACACCGTTGGAATAGGTCAGCGAGTCCTCGGACTCGTCCGCCTCTTCGTCGTCCTCATCCTCATCGGACTCGACCTCGACAAGAGCCTCGTCCTCGAGCGTCACATCCTCGGCTTCGGCGACGACCGCCTCGTTCTCCTCGAGCTCGGTATCGGCTACATCGACCTTCGTATTAAAAGCCATGGTTCCTCCTTATGCCCGCCGCGGATGCGACAGTCGAATACGTATTAGCGGCCGCTAAACAGACGGCCGAAGAAGTTGACGATACCGTTCTCGCCGTCGCGAATCTGGCCGATCACGGCGCCGATCAGCACAAAGAATGCGATGACGAGCGTGTCCCACAGGCCGAGCGTGAGCACCAACACGGCGAGGATAAAGCCAGCGACGGCGCCGAGCGTGGTGTTGGGATGACGCACGGCATAGCTCCAGATGGCAGCGCCCGTACCCTTGATGAGACCCATAGCCTCGTCAAAATCCGCGGCTGCCACGTCTTGTAACTCGGTTGCCTCTGCTTTGGAATCAACAGGTTCGCTCGCCGGTGTGGCGCTCTGGTCAATCGTCAGGCGCGGCGTACGAGCGGTCTTATCTTGATTGGTATCACTCACCGGAAACCTCCACGGTCTGGACGGTAGTCTTGGACGGCAAAAAACGGACGCGCGTGGTCGTACCCGGCGTGCCGAGCATGGTGTCGCAGGCCTCCTCGATACGTTGCTGCATCGCGGCTGCAAGGGAGGCCACGTCCCGGTCGTCAAGCGCGATAGCCTCGACCTTAAAACGGACGTGCGAATCGTCGGAGCCTTGGACGCGGGCCTCGACATGCTCGACCATCACGCGGTCGTCGCGCTCGGCAGCGGCCCTGGCGCACGAAGAAAGCGCCGCAAGGGTAACCTCGATATTGCGCTCCCCCGCCGGATGCACGCAAGACGGTTCGCGACGGGCGAACATCAGGCGGAAGAAGCTTACCAGTACGCCAAGCGCCACGACGCCGGCGCACGCCGTGACAACGATGCGCGGCATGGGGTCGCGCATCAGCAACATAAAGCGATACGTATACGGCCCCCAAAACTGGCAGACAAGCGTACCCAGCGCCACGATGGTAGCGGCAAGGTACACGATCGCTAGGGCTCGTTTGAGTACGCGCACGCGGCGCTCCCTTCAAATCTCGGCTCTCGAAATGCAAAACGGTTCGCATCATTATAAAAGAGCCGGGTCCGGTGCTCTACGCACGCGGATCCGGCTCATCTATTCCACGAGGCTTGCATGCTCGCTTCATTATGCCCAGATATGCACGGCTTAACCCGTGCAGGCGCTACTCCTCCTCGAGGGCAGCGATGACCTCGTCGGTCATGTCCATGGTGCTGTAGACGTCCTGGACGTCGTCGAGCTCCTCAAGACGGTCGATGAGGCGCTGAACCTTCTTGGCGTCGGCGCCGGAGACCTCGGTCGGGGTGGTCGGGACCATGGTAGTCTCGGAACCCTTGACCTGGACGCCCTGCTCCTCGAGCGCCTTGGAGACAGCCATAACCTCGTTGGCAGTAGTCCAGACGATCCACTCCTCGCCGGCGTCCTCGTAGTCCTCGCCACCGGCCTCGGCGATGGCCATCATGAACTCATCCTCGTCACCGGCAGCACCGTTGGCGATCATGGTCTCCTTCTTGGCGTTCTCGTCCAGGATCTCCTTGGCGACGACGATCTGGCCCTTACGCTCAAACTGGAAGGCAACGGAGCCGGAGGTGCCCAGGTTGCCACCAGCGTGGGAGAAGGCGGAACGGACATCAGCGGCGGTACGGTTGCGGTTGTCGGTCAGGCAGTCGACGTAGACGGCGACACCGGCGGGACCGTAGCCCTCGTACACGATGTTCTCGTAGACGGCAGCGTCGGCACCCGAACCAAAAGCCTTGTCGATAGCGGACTTGATCTTGTCCTTAGGCATGGACTGAGCCTTGGCCTTGGCAACGGCAGCGGCGAGGCTGGCGTTGTTCTCGGGCAGCGGGTCACCGCCGAGACGGGCAGCAACGGTGATGTTGCGGCTGAGCTTGGAGAAGAGGGCGGAACGCTTGGCGTCCTGCGCGCCCTTACGATGCTTGGTTGTGGCCCACTTAGAGTGTCCGGACATACGTGTCTCCTATCGGTTTCGACCTAAAGCCCAGCGCAGATGCTCGGGCAATATAAACAAACGTCGTTATGATATACCTACTGGCCTGCGAGATAAACCCCAAAATGAAGGCGTCGTGATGATGCCCCCTTTGGTGCAAAGAAACCTGACCCCAATGCACCAAGTTAGGACCAGAGGAAGTCGCTGCGGGTGACGGTGGCGCCGATGGCGAAGGGCATGCAGGCGATGACCGGATACAGGTAGCGCATGTAGGTCGAGCCGTTACACGGGCCAATCAGGCACACGGCGAGCACACCCAACAGCGGCACCCAAATCGCCAGCGCACGCCATGAATGACGACGCAGCAAGTAGACCACCACGGCAATCATGATCCACACATAGGTGGCCGAGCTCATGGTGAGCGAAATAAACGGGATGCGCTGCACCGCCACACGGTACAGATTGATCAGGTGGTCGCACCAGCGCACCACGTTGCTGTCAACCGGATGGAAGTCGAAGTACTTGAGGTTGTCGGGACGCGCCATGATCTCGGCACTACGCGCCGTGCTGTAGACCCAGGCATCGCGCGCGCTCGGATAAAAATAACCATAGTAGTTATTGATAAGCGCCGAAATATAGCACTCGGGATCCTTCTTAAACATCTGGGCCCATACCTCAAAATAGGCATCGATGTCCTCCTGCGAGGCGTACTCGTTAAAGCAGTTCTTGACGGCATCGGACTTGTCGGGGTTGTAGCGGCGGCCCAGGTTCTCGTACTTGAGCACGCGATCGATCACGGCACGCTCTTCGTCGGTCACCGAACCGTCGCAAGGAGCCTCCACGATGGTGCCGTCCTCCTTAACCGTGGGGTTGACGCCCGAGTTGAGGCCGTCGTGCTTTTGGACGAAACGAGCCGTCTGCTGGAACGGAATCGAGAGGATTTCGCGCTTGGAACCAGGCGTGATATCGTGCGCCGGCATAAAGACCTTGGTGAAGTACATATTAGAGGCAAGGCAGAGCGCGAGCACCGCGAGAACGCCAACCCAGCGGAAACGCGGGATGGCGCCCGAAGGCGCAGCACCAGTCTGCTTGGCTGCACGACGAGCCACATGCACGTCCCATACGCAAAACGCCGCCGCGATTACGCATGCCGCCAGGGGAAACACCAGGCCGCCGTTGCGCAGGAACGTGGAACCCATGGAGCCCAGAGCGAGCAGCAGCCAGTCGTGGCGCGCAAAGAGCACGGGGGCTTTCTCGCCCGCTCGCTCGACATTGGCATCATGACGGGGCAAGCCACATGCCACGAGCTTGACGGTCTGTACCAGCAGCACCAAGAACGCGTCGGCAAAGAGCACGTCTTTGGTGAGCAACGCCGCGTAGTTAGAGAACATCGGCATAAACGCAAAGAACAGCAGGATCGCACCGCGAACCGGCAGGCTCACGCCCAGTTTGCGCAGCGACGAAATGGAATACGCCATGCAGGCGGCCGTGATGACGAACTGAGCACAGGTGTAGATGGCAAGACCCGCGTTAGCGCTGTTGAACAGCGAAAGCCCCAGCTGAACGCACGAGCCGATAATGGCCGTGTGCACTACGGGGTGATGCCCGTTGAGCAACACATTGGGATTGAGCAGACGCAGGTAGTCACTCGTGCCGTTGGGGTAGTTGAACCACTGGCGAATCTGCGCACCCGTATCTCCCATAAAAAGGCCGGGCAGCGAAGCGATAAGCGTGGGCGCCCAGGCGATCATAAGCACCAGGAAGGGCCCGGCAAAGGGATGGACCGAGAGCACGGCGTGAGTCACACGCCAGACGCGGCCAAAGTGCGCTTCCGAAAACGGAATGCGCCGAGAGCTCAGCCAATCTAGACACTCAAAGGCAAGGTAGAAGGCAACGACCGCCAAGAGCATCCAGCCCGCGCCGCCAATCCAGGCGCAGATGATACGGGCTTTGTCGCCAAGGACAATCTCGGCCGAGTCGGTGAGATCGTAGCTGCGGCCGAACACCATGCAGATGGCAAAGAACAGAGACGGCAGAATGATCGATGGACGCCAGGTGTCGCCACGGCCAAAGAACACGTAGCGAAACGGCAAGGTGAGCAGGCAGGCAAGTGCAAGCAGCATGACCGCGTCGGTATGGCCGGCAAACGAGAGGAGCACCTCGTAGCACACGTACAGCATGCCCGAGGCTTTGGGGTCAATCGCCAAGACTGCGTTGCTCGACACCGGGGCGGGATCGATGGAAAACGCCGTGGTCGCCAACAGCGCGAGCAAAAATGCGATGAGCGTCTGCTTGGCGGGGTAGCGCTTAAACCAGACGATGCGGGCAGCGTCGCGCGCAGCCGTTGTGGAGAGGTCGGAATCCTTCACAGTCCGAAAGCCTTTCTAGAAACCTGCCAAAAAGGGACAGGTTTATTTTGGCAGGTTTTATCTGGGGAAACGTTACGGTTCTGTCATCGTTGCCCAGCGAACCACCACAAAGGAGCCTGTCCCCTTTGTGGTGGTTAGGCGTCGAGGTAGACGCGCTGGGGTTGGTTGCGGCGACGAGCAAAGATGATGAGCGCCAGGCCCGCGATTACGAGCGGCAGGCTCAGCAGCTGACCCATGGTGATAACGCCACCCAGCAGATAGCCCAGCTGTGCATCGGGCACGCGCACAAACTCAATTAGGAAGCGGACGATGCCGTAACCCATCACAAACACGCCCATAAACGTGCCTTGGGGCAGTAGCGGCTTTTTGCGGCTGAGCACCTGCAGAATGCAAAAGAGCACGATGCCCTCAAGAAATGCCTCGTAGAGCTGGGAGGGGTGACGCGGCATATCGCCCGCGGTGCCACCGAAGACCACGCCCCAGGGCAGATCGGTCGGCTTGCCCCACAGCTCTCCGTTCACGAAGTTGGCGCAACGTCCCAGGCACAAGGCCAGCGGCGCGCCGATGACGGCAAGGTCTGCCAAAGTCCAGGCGTCGAGCTTATACATGCGGCACACGATGATGCCGCCGATAATGCCGCCCACCAAACCGCCATGGAAGCTCATGCCGCCCTCGTTGGTGGCAAAGATCTCGAGCGGGTGCGCCCAGTAGTAGCCATCACCGTAAAAGACGACGTAGAACAGGCGCGCACCGATAATGAGGCCAAAGACCACGCCGACCACGACACTCGTCAGGTCGTCAATCGTGATGTTAAAGCCCCAGCGACGCTGCGTGCGGTACATGACGACTGCTGTGAGCAGGGCGCCGACCACGTAGGCCAGGCCGTACCAGTAGATGGTGATGGGGCCCGCCGAGATTGCGACGGGATCAAGCATATGGTAGAGGTCGTTGAGCATATCGATCCTCCTGCTCCCTACATACAAATGCGGCCGCGGGCCTTGCGCTCGCAGCCGCATATTTGGACGTAACGTCTATGCGGAGCGTACCGTCCGCAGCTTTCGCATCTTAGAACGGCGCGTACTCGTCGTACAGGTCCTCGGCCTCGCCGGAAGCATTGACCTGCTCGACGCGGGTAACGCCGGGCACATGCTCCTTCAGGATGCGCTCGATACCCATGGAAAGGGTTAGCGAGCTCATGGGACAGCCGGCGCAGGCGCCCTGCAGTTCCAGCTTGACGACGCCCTCGTCGTCGACGCCCACATACTCCATATCGCCGCCGTCGGCCTGCAGGTTGGGGCGAATCTCTTCAAGAACCTTCTTAAGCAGCTCTTCGTTAACAGCCACAGGGGCTCCTTTCTCACAACAACGCGGGCACGCCCGCGGACAGAAGCTATGTTACTACAGCCATGTACCCGCTCACGAGCCGTCCATGCGCGCAGACGCGACTTTCACGAGTAGTCAATTTGGGACGGGGCTCTTTTGGCTGTTTTACCGCCAGCTGGCGTTGGCACGCGCTACTGCTGAGCTTGTCCCCCGGTACCAATCTGAACATCGACGATGACCTGGCGGTAGCTGATGCCGCAGGAGTCGAGAATGCGGCGGCTGATACGGCCGTCGTCGGTATCGGCATACTTGTTGTCCAGGTAGACGACCTCGCCCACGCCCACCTGCGCCAGGATCTTGGCGCAGTCGTGGCACGGGAACAGCGTGACGTAGACCGTGGAACCCTCAAGGTCTTTGAGCGAGCCGCGGTAGTTGAGCACGGCGTTGGCCTCGGCATGCACCACGTAGTTGTGCTTATCCTGCAACGGGTCGTCGCTCGTGCCCCACGGGAAAAAGTCGTCGTTGAGTGCCGAGGGCGTACCGTTGTAGCCCACCGAAAGGATGCGGTGGTTGGTGTTGGCGATGCACGCGCCCACCTGCGTGTTGGGGTCCTTACTGCGGCGCTGCGCGGCGATGGCCACGCTCATAAAGAACTCATCCCAGCTAATAACGTCGCGGCGCTTGCCCGACGCGGTTTGATGAAGATCGTCCGACATGGCAGACACCTCCGAAATCGCAATAGTTTGACCCATTGTAGCAGGTGAAAGGTAGGGGCGCTTATCCCACCAGCCCCCGTCCTACGCGCGTCGGGGCTTTTGGTTGATGTGGTAGAGCTCGGCGAGACCCCGCAACGTCAGCGCATCGTCGACCGTCAGGCTATGGCCAACCAACGCCGCAAGCGCCTCGGCATCGTCGCCGGTAATGACGATGGGCACATCGCCCTCCCCCGCGGCCTTGGTCGCGCGCATCTCGGCGAGCACCATGTCGAGCATGCCGTCGATGCGGGCCACCTCGCCCAGAACCACGCCCGAGCGCATGGCCTCGCGCGTGTTGCGACCGATGACGCGCGCCGGTGCCGAGGGCTCGACCTGCGGCAGGCGCGCCGCAGCGGCCGAAAGCGAGCGGGCGCCAAGTGCCAGGCCCGGCGCGATGACGCCGCCGACAAAGGTTCCGTGCGTATCGATGACCTCGATATTGGTCGTAGTGCCCAGGTCGATCACAATGCACGGAGAGCCGTAGACGGCACGAGCCGCCACG